>CAYHUV010000017.1:0-13448 GCA_964359695.1 Candidatus Woesearchaeota archaeon | reverse complement strand
CCTACTGTTTCTGGAAAAATGCATATAGGTCACGCTTTCTCTTATAGTCAACAAGATTTTGTTGCGCGATATCATAGAATGAAAGGAGAAAATGTTTTCTACCCTTTTGGAACAGATGATAATGGATTACCTACTGAAAGACTCGTTGAAAAAATCAAAAATGTGAAGTCAACAAAGATGTCCCGACCAGAGTTTGTTGAACTTTGTGAAAAAACTATTGAAGAAATAAAACCAGATTTTATTAATGGTTGGAAAATTATTGGTATGAGTTGTGATTTTTCTGAGGCCTATTCCACTATTGATTCACATTGTATTAAAACCTCACAAAAATCATTTTTAGAGTTATTTAAGAAGAATCTTGTATATCAACATACAGCTCCGACTATGTGGTGTGTACAATGCCAAACTGCAATTGCACAGGCAGAATTAGAAGACAAGGAACTTGACTCTACTTTTAATGAAGTCATTTTCTCTTTAGAGAATGGAGAAAAGATTGTTATTGCAACAACACGACCAGAATTATTGGCAGCTTGTGTTTGTATATACGTGCATCCTGAGGATAAAAGGTACAAAAAATTAGTTGGAAAATATGCAATTGTTCCACTCTTTAAACAAAAAGTGCCTGTTTTTTTTGATAATTCCGCAAATCCAGATAAAGGAACAGGAATTCTTATGGTTTGTTCTTATGGAGACAAATATGACATTGAAGCAGTAAATAAAAGAAAACTTGAAGCAAGAATAGTTTTTACTTCTGATGGAAAACTCAACAATTTGGCTGGAAAATATGCTGGACTTAACATTAAAGAAGCACGGAAAGAAATTCTTCAAGACTTAGAAAAAGAAAAATTATTGGTCTCGAAAAAAGGAATTAAACATTCAGTTAATGTACATGAAAGATGTGGGACAGAAATTGAATTTTTAAGCTCTACACAGTGGTTTGTTAAAATTCTTGAAAATAAAGAAAAATTTATTGTAGCAGGAAAGAAAATAAATTGGTATCCAGAATTTATGAGAACTCGATATGAACATTGGGTTGAAGGTTTAGGCTGGGATTGGTGTATTTCGCGACAGAGACATTTTGGAGTTCCATTTCCAGTTTGGAAGTGTAGTAAATGTCAGAAATTAATGATTGCTGAAGAAAAAGATTTGCCAATTGATCCCCTTACTAATAAACCAAAGAAAAAATGTTCTTGTGGCTCAAGTTATTTTGAAGGAGAGAAAGATGTCATGGATACTTGGGCAACTTCTAGCGTAACTCCACAAATTATTCTTAATTGGGCTGAAGACAAGGGACATGATACATCTATGAAACTCTATCCTTGTAATCTTCGACCACAAGCACATGACATTATACGAACATGGGCATTTTATACTATTGTAAAAGGAATTTATCATCATAATGAAATTCCCTGGGAAGATGTTGTTGTTTCTGGACATGTCCTTGATCCAAAAGGGGAAGCAATGCATAAATCTAAAGGGAATGCTATAGAACCTGAAGCAGTTCTTGCAAAATATCCTGCTGATGCACTTCGTTTCTGGGCAGCAGGATCAAAATTAGGAGACGATCTTCGTTATTTAGAAAAAGATCTTTTTACAGGACAAAAAACTGTGACCAAACTTTGGAATGCAGCAAAATTTAGCTTTGAACATCTTGAAGATTATAAAGAAAAACCGAAGACTATTGAAGCTTTTGATAAGTGGATTCTTTCCAAGCTCCAAAAATTGATCAAAGACTGTACAGAGAATTTTGAGGAGTATGAATATTCACGTGTCAAAGCAGGTACAGAAAAGTTCTTTTGGATGAGTTTTTGTGATATTTATTTAGAAATTGTTAAAGACAGATTATATAATCCAGATCAACGAGGAAAAAAGCAAAGACAATCTGGACAATATGCAGTATCTGAAACTTTCTTGACTATTTTGAAACTTTTTGCACCGATTATGCCTTATATAACTGAAGAAATATACCATATGCATTATGCTGCTCTTGAAAAGAAAAAATCTATTCATCTCAGTTCTTGGCCAGTTCATGATTCTCATCTTGTAGATGTAAAAGCTGAAGAAATTGGAGACAAACTTGTGAGTATTATTTCTGAAGTGCGAAAAGCAAAATCTGCTAAGAGTCTCTCTCTAAAAGAGCCTGTTAAAGAACTTACTCTTCCTTTCGAACAAAAAGATATTGCAGGATTTTTAGATGATCTCAAGGCAGTTACAAAAGCAGAAAAAATCAATTTTGGAAAAGAATTGAAAATTGTATTGTAGCGGTACACTTAAATATCTTCATTAATTTAGGAAATTATAATCTATGGGAATAAATACCAAAGAAAAACAGAAACTGAAACGGTTTATTCGTAGTCTAGAGAAAATCCGAGGAAGACATACTGAATTAGTTTCTGTGTATGTGCCTGCAGGTTATGAAATGATTAAGATTATTCAACATTTGCAACAAGAACAGGGTACTGCTTCTAATATTAAAGATAAGACTACACAGCAGCATGTGATTGATTCTCTTGAGAGAATGATCAGGCATTTACGGTTGTATAAAAAAACACCTGATAAGGGTTTGGCTATTTTTTCTGGGAATGTTTCTGATAAAGAGGGCAAGGCAGATATTCAAGTTTTTAGTGTTGAACCTCCTCTACCTTTACGTATACGATTGTATAGATGTGATCAAACATTTATTCTTGACACACTTATTGATATGTCTGATATCAAAGAGACATTTGGACTTATTGTGCTAGACAAAAGAGAAGCTAATATAGGTTTATTGAGGGGTACACAAATACAGGAACTAACAGATATGACTTCTGCTGTGCCTGGAAAAACCAGAGCAGGAGGGCAATGTTTACATCCTGAAACTGCTGTACTGCTTGAAGATGGACAATGGATTTCACTTGAAGAAGTGCAAATTGGAGAAAAGGTTATGAGTTTTGATTTTACAAAGAAAGAATTTGTTTCATCTGAAGTCCTAAAAAAATGGGAAGTTGTAAAAAATAAAATCTATAAGATCACAGCAGGTGAGGAGATTATAATTGCTTCAGCAGATCACATCTTTTTTTTAGAAGATGGAACACAAAAAGCTGCTGAAGAACTGAAAGAAGGTATGATTTTATTAAATGAAGATGGGCGAGGGACTAATATTAAAAAAATTATAATTGAAGAAAAAGAAATTTCTCTTATTGATATTACGGTTGCACAAGAAAATTTTGTTGCTGGCGGTGTAGTTGTACATAACTCTGCACAAAGATTTGCACGAATTAGAGAAGAAGCTACGAAAGAATTCTTTAATAGAATTAGTGAAGCTTCAAATAAGGCATTCCTTGAGCTTAAAGAATTAAAAGGAATTCTTGTTGGTGGACCTGGAATGACTAAAAATAGTTTCTTAACTGAAGGCTTTCTAAATGAACAATTGAAAAGAAAAGTTATTAGCATTCAAGATCTGAGTTACACAGGAGAATTCGGGCTAAGAGAATTAGTTGAGAAAAGTAAGGATGTTCTTGCAAAAGAAGCAATTACTGAAGAGAGAGATATTATGAACAAATTCTTTAAATTACTTGCAACTGAACCTAATAAAGTTTCTTATGGAACCAAAGAAGTTGAAAAGGCATTAGAAATGGGAGCTGTTGAAAAATTGCTTGTTTCTGAAACTCTTGATGATGATAAAGCTGAAGAGTATGAATTAAAAGCTGAGGCTTCTGGAGCAGAATTTTTTGTTATTAGCACTGATACTAGTGAAGGTGAACAACTTAGAGACCTTGGAAAAGTTGCAGCAATTTTACGATTTTCTTTGAATTGAATCAACGTCCAAAAAATATTTATCATTATTAAAACCTGTAGTTGCCAATGCATTACAATAATTTGCAAGACCTCTAAACTTCCAAGTTAGTGCACATAATTTTCTTGGATCTTGTAAGTAAATACCCATAGCCATTTCGTTATATCCTTTTTCTCCCCAGACCCATTCAACAAAAGATTCTAGATCAGGTTTACATCCACTAAATAGAGCGAGCCATATTGGATGAGTATACGCTTTATCTCTTTGAAGTTCTTTACCAATTATTCCTGCATTTAATTTTTGTAATTCTGATTTTGTATAATTTTTAGTAAAAAAGGTATTTCTAGATTGAAATACATAAATCTCAGAAGGATCATCAGTAGGATTTACTAATTCAAACTCTTCTTCTTCTAACTGTTCGTAGAAAGAAGGTAGGATTTCTATGATGGACATTAATCCAAATATAGAATTTCCAAGGTATTTAGGAATTAGCTCATCCCATGGAAAATTATTTGTAACTTTAAATCTTCTATTTTTGTTCCAAATAATAAAAGAAGCAGTGTCAAAAGTACTATTTTCAAGATTAGAATAAAATCTTCGTGCTAGAGCAATATCTGCAAGATGATAAGGGGGTTTAGTTATAGTTTCAATTCCTTTGAGATAGGATGATACAAATCTCTTCTTAAAAGGATGTACTTCCATAAATTTTAGAAAAAGAAGAGTTTATTTAAACTTTTTCTTTGTATCCTAACTATTTAGTAATAACCTATTAGCAGAAGCTTTTTAAATGTCGTTAGCCATAATGAAAATATATGCAAGACCTTAAGAACAAGATAGAAGCAGTACTATTTATTACTGCTAGGGCAATGAGCATTGAAGAAATCGCACAATTTTGTAATATAGGGAGTATTGGAACAATTAGAGAAGCAATGCTGGCTTTGCGAAAGGACTATGAAACAAAACTAGGAAGCCTTGAAATTATTGAAGATGAAGGAAAATTTCGATTGAATATACAAAAACAATATAACTATCTTTCAACAAAATTACTCTCTGCAGCAGAATTAGATGCGCCTACACAAGGTACTCTTGCGCTTATTGCCTATAAACAACCTATCCTACAGGCTGAGATTATTAAAATGAGAGGAAATACCGCTTATGATCATATTCATACATTGAAAGAAATGGAATTTGTTGTTTCTGAAAAATCTGGAAGGACTAGAAGTATAAAACTTGCTCCAAAATTCTTTGAATATTTTGATGTTGTCCAAGAAAACCTGCAACAAAAATTTCAAGAAAGTGTTGAAAAACAAGAAAAGTTACAAGAAATTACTAGTAGTCATCATATAGAGGAGAAAAAAGAGGAAATTATCGAACAAGAAGCAGTTATTCCTATCTTAAAATTAAAAGAAAAAAAGAAAAAAAAGCCTGAAGCAAGTGAACTAACAGTTGTTATAACTGATGCAAGCAGAGATATTCAAAGAAATCCAAAAGAGATTCTTATAGGCCTTAATGCAGATGATTTTGGATCTAAATGCTAACACAATGGAACTAAAAAAAGAAAAAATCATCCTGTTTCTTATTTTTTTGTTATCTTTTGGATTTCGTCTATTCTTTTTATTTCGAGTTCCATTCTTTAGCAGTGATGAAGCATATTTCAATCTTAGACATGCCAATTATATCCTTGAAAATTTTTTACCCATAATTTATGATCCACAAAGTTATGGGGGGAATATTATTTTGAACACACATATATTCCACTATTTTCTAGGTTTTTTTGATCTGTTCTTTTCTAACTTTATAGTTTATAAGATTCTCCCTTGTCTTCTTGCAAGTAGCATTGTAATCATAATCTATTATTTTATTAAGGAAGTTACAAAAAATGAATCAGCAGCATTGTTTGGTGCTTTACTTGGGGCATTTATTCCTAGTTACATAGGTGCAAGCTTAAATCAAATTTCCGTTTTAAGTCTTTTTGTCCCACTTTTTCTCCTTTGTCTTTATTTTTTCTTGAATATTAAAGAACGACAAAGATGGTTTCTTTATTCTGCGGCTGTTCTGGTTCTTTTAGATCCACTTGATCTCCTTATGCTATTTACTATTATTATTTTTAGTTTACTTATGTATGCTGAATCTTTTTCTCTAAAAAAAGAAGAGAAAGAAGGGATAGGACTTTTTATTGTTTTTTTTGTTCTTGTTAATCTCATTCTTTACAAAACACTTTATCTTGAACAAGGGCTTACTGCAATTTGGCAGAACCTTCCTTTAGAACTTTATGGGCAAATCTTTCAAAATTTTAATCTTTTTGAGACAATTAATTCTATTGGATTTATTCCTTTGATTTTAGGAATTATAGGTCTTATTATTTATAAAGAAAAAAACAGAACAATTACTCTCTTTAAAGCAATCCTTATGGCAGACTTTACATTACTTCTTTTAAGGCTAATTCCTTTTCAAGTTGGGATTCTTTTTATTGCAATTATACTTTGTATTTGTGCAGGAATAAGCATAGATAGGTTTATACAATATTTTAGGCTTACTAAATTTGCTAAATCTGAAAAAATGGTTTTAAGCATTTTTATTCTTCTTACAATGGTTAGCCTTATTATTCCATCTACAAATATTGCATTAGATGTTGTTGATAATGGAATTCATATTGAAGAAATCGAGGCTATGCAATGGATCAAGTTTAATACCCCTAGATCCAGTGTTATTTTGGGAAATGTTTATGAAGGAAATATGATCATTGCACTTGCAGATAGGATTAATGTATGGGATACACAATTCTTTCATGCAGAGGATAGAATAACTGATGTTGAAATTATATTTACAACTGAATCTTTAATAAAAGCGAAGAAATCGATGGATAGGTATAATGTTGATTATATCTATTTTTCAGAAAAAACAAAAGAGATTTATGATGTAGAAGGTTTGGCTTATGTTAAAGACGAAAGCTGTTTTAAGGAATTATACAAAAATGAATTTGCAAGTATTTACCAAGTGGTATGCTAAGTATGTACTCTTTGCACTGTGCTGCATCATTCTTTTAGTTGTACCTCTCATCAAAGGACCATTGATCGGTTCAGAACCATTGCTTTATTTTAGACTTGCACAAGATCCTTCTTGGTATGATACTTTAAGCTCTGGAGGACAATTTGCAGCATATCAATGGGGAACTGCATTGGCTCTTTATATAGCACCAGGAATATTTATTCAAATTCTTCCATTCCTCTTAGGAATCTTGAGTTTTTTAATTTTATGGAAAATTCTCCATTCAAACAGCGAAGATCTTATTTTTGTAAATCTTTCATTACTTCTTTTTATCCTTTCTCCAGCATTCATTTATACATTTAGTTTTACGAATAGCCTCTTTATTGCTTGCTTTCTTTCTATTGCAGCATTTTATTTTTATACCAGCAAAAAAAGAAGGTGGATAAGTATTCCTATTGTTATGATTATACCTTTGTTTAATATTATCCTTAGCTGTGCATTTATGTTTATTCTTTTCTTTTATAGTTTTTTTTGGAAAAAAGAACGAAAGAAATTATTTTTTATCAACCTTTTCTGCACAGTGCTTGTTGCAGGGATTTATTATGGATATATTTTGTTTCATACAGGATTACCAAAACAATTAATTCTTGAAACGGCAAATCAATTTCAATTTTCTCAGAAGATTTTTTTTGATCTTGGAAGTCCTTATGGTATAGGAGTATTTATCAGTATCCTTGCGTGTATCGGTTTAGCAATTCTTTGGGAAAAAAAATATGCCCACCTTTTTTTCTTTCTTAGTACCACTTTCTTACTCTTGTTTTCTTTAATAAGATCTGAAAGCCTTCTTTTTTTGTCTATTTTTCTTGTTTTGTTTGCAGCAAAAGGATTACTCACATTGTTCAATATCCAATGGAGTAACATACAATATAAACATTTTTTTATCCTCCTTATTTTCTCTGGACTTGTTTTTTCTAGCATTTCACAAATGGATCATCTCATAGAATCTGCGCCAGATAATGCGATCCTTGAAGGACTTTATTTCCTTGCTGAACAAGAAAATGGAGTTGTCTTTACAGATTATAGTAGAGGAATCTGGATAGAAGCTAGTGGCCATACAAGTGTTCTTGATGAGAATTATCTGTTTGTTCCGGATGCTGAACAAAGATTTGCAGACAGTAGAGAGCTTTACTTTTCTAGAGATCTAGAACAAACACAAGCACTATTTGACAAATATGAAATCTCTTATGTATGGATTGATTCTGAAATGAAACAAAGAATTTGGAACTATGATACAGAAGGACTTTTATTTATTCTCCAATATACAAAGGATTATGAACAAATTTATTCAAAAGGGGGAGTAGAAATTTGGAGTGTTAAATCATGATTGAATGGGTTATATTAGCTGTTTCTTTTTTAAGTTTATATATGGGTATATTTTGGTTGCATGTTTTCTCACTTACTGATACAGATAAAAAAAAAAACAACTATCTTCCTTTTGTAAGTCTTATTGTTCCTGCGAGAAATGAAGAAAAAGGATTGAGGAAGACAGTACATTCTCTTCTGTCTTTAGATTATCCTACAGAAAAAATAGAAGTTATTATTGTTGACCACGGCTCTACAGATAAAACAGCAGAAATTGCACAGCAATTGATTGCACAATATCCTCATCATAAAATCATTCTTGTTCAGATAACACATAAAAAAGAACACATGAAAGCACATGCATTTAATGCAGGCCTTGCAAAAGCACAAGGGGAATTTACTGCTTGTGTCGATGCAGATACTATCGTTATGAAAAATTGTCTTAGAGAAATGGTCCCTTATTTTGAGAATGCAACTGTTGGAGCAGTAATTAGTACGATTAAAGTGTATCAAGCAAAAAATATTTATGAAAAAATTCAACATTTAGAATATCTTTTTGCTACCTTTACTAGAAGTCTTATGTCAAGAATCGATACCTTGCATGTAACCCCTGGAGCTTTGAGTATTTATAGAAAATCATTATTTGATAAATATGGAGGATTTGATGAAGATAACATTACTGAGGATCTTGAAATGGCTATGCGCCTTCGTTATCATAATTATACTATAAAACTAGCACATAATAGTATTACATACACTAAAGTGCCACATAATTTTCAAAGTCTCTGGAATCAACGCGTGCGTTGGTTTAGAGGCTTTATCTATAACAGTATGAAATATAAAAAAATGCTTTTTAAGAAAGAATATGGCCTTGTGGGAAAATTTCAATATCCATTGAACTTTCTATCTATATTTACAGTTATTCTTATGTTTGTGCTTCTTAGTTATACTTTGCTTAAAAATATAAGTGTACAATTTTCCAAATTAAATGCAATCGGTCTAGAATACTTCTTTTTAAATATTGAATATCTTCCTAGCATTAAAGATATGGTTCTTAATTTAAATATAATTCTTCTCTTCCATATAACTATTTCCTTTTTCTTAGCTTTGCTTATTTACCATTTGGCACATAAAAGTTTAAAAGAAAGATGGAAATATCCTCTAGCATTAGTAAGTTATTTGACTATCTATCCATTTTTACGAGCTATACATTGGATAGTTGCATTTTATAAAGAAGTATTTCGTACAAAAAACAAATGGAAGTAAACAATGACATTCCCTAAACATATATTCTTAACAAGTTTGGTAATAACAATTTGTGTATTTGTTGCAGGTTTGCTTCTGGGATGGAATCTTGATACTTTTCGTACTGATAAAGTTATGAGTGATTTAAGAGGTAACGAATTAGATACAGAAAGTTATCTTATTGAACAAGCATTCTGGAATAGTCTTGAAGAAGATAGTTGTAGTTTTGCGGAGCCTCGATTAAATTCTCTATCAGTAGAGCTTGCAGAACTAGGGCAATATTTGAATAGCTACCAAAAGAAGAATATCTTTGAAGAAGACGAATTTCAATATCTTGCAAGAAGATATTTTCTATTAGAAGTCAAAGGGTATATCCTATATAATGACTTAAAAGAAAATTGCGAAATAAATAGTGATGTTATTCTTTATTTCTTTGGAAGTGAAGATGATTATTCTGAGAAACAGGGATATGTCCTTGATAAAGTTGTAGATAAAAGTAATGGAACTGTTGATGTGTTTTCTATAAATAAGGATTTTGTTGGGGATTCTGCATTAGACACTTTGAAACTTTACTATAATATCACACAGACTCCTACCATAATCATTAATGGAGAGATTAAAAAAGAAGGATATGTAAGCTATGAAGAGATTAAAGAACTTCTTAATGCAACATTCGTATAAGCTTCTTTTTATTTTTGCTACAGGATTTTTTCTTCTAGTCCATTTTTTATATCAAGGATGGGATTTTTCAACTTACGTACTTAATGCACAATATCTCTTTGATTCTGGGGATTATTTTGAGATTTCTAGAGCACCATTGATGAGTGTATTACTTTGGTGTTTAAGTCTTTTTGGATGGAGAATTGCAGAATATTTGTATATAATATTTATTTCGGGGCTATTTTTCATTTCTTCTTATTTGCTTGCACGAGGGTTGAAACTTAATGAGATTTATTTTTATCTTTTTAGTATCAATGCATTTGTCCTTTTATATGGGCTTGTAGAAGGAACAGAATTATTAGCACTGGCTTTTTTAGAATTATTTTTATTCTTCCTTATCAAAAATAGATGGTATGCTGGTTTTTTTCTTGGGCTTGTATGTTTAACTAGATATCCTATGGTTGTATTTTTTCCTTTAGTTATTTTTCATAAAAGTTGGAAGATAAGAATCGCAAGTGCTTTTGCTTTTGTGTTTGCCTTTATTCCATGGCTTATTTATAATCAAATTGTTTGGGGGAATTTATTTTATTCCATTGCAGATAGTTATTCATTAAATATTTTATATAGAGACTATGTGCCACATGTGTTTCATTTAGCATCTGTTATTATAGCCGCAAATATTCTTTTTCCATTAGTTATTTTAGGAATAATTATCTTCATTAAGAAAAGAGAGTTTAGAAGGGATACTTTGATAATCCTTGCAGCAATTGTTGTGACAATATATTCTGTGTATTCAGTGAAGGCAGATGTTCTTAGGTATTACCTTCCATTAACTATACCTTTTGCGTTCTTTTCTGTATATGCATTTCATTCTTTTTCAGAGAAACAAAAAAAATACTTTTTGGTTATATTTTTTATCTTTACAATCTTTGCTTTATTATTTGGCCTGAATAAATTAGAGGAAAAAATACCAGACTATACAAATATTTTTGAAGAAATAGAGGATATTAAAGATTGTCAGCTTTCAAGTAATATATGGGTTGATCTTAGTTATAGAGGGATATTAAGTGAGCCTTATCCTAGGAGGGAAATGTTAGAATTGACTTTAGAAAAGGAATATGTTTTATTTTATTATAATGCAAGAGAACCAGAATATATGTATAATCTCACCTTTTTAGAAGAGTTTCCAATTTATTTTCAAGATGACGATTTTATTATTTTAGGAGATACGTGTAGTCCCATACGAACTGTGAATAGTTCTTATCTTCAAAGGCTGAATAGAGATTTATTGGAAATGGATAATTATACAATTTCTGAAGATCCATGTGAAATACTTTTTTCTATTTCATGTAATTAACTTAAATTCTTAATATTGGTAAATACTATAACTACAATTAGCTCTTGTTTCATTGAATATAATCTTATATTTATTCTGAATTGAAATTATTAATTCTTCTTTCTTTTCCTCACAAATACCATCATCAGGAGGACAGAGGAAACCACCTTCACAATTGTCGAATGCAATATATTCAGGATTATTCTTTTCTATATATTCTTTCCAATACCCAGCTTGACTGCTGTTAAACCAAGGATAATACATCAAAGTAGCCTTCTCTGCATAATAACCTGTAAGAGGATGTGTAACAAGAATTTCTCCATTGATATCTTTATCTTGGAAAAAAGTAAAATAGTCATTTGTTATTGGCTCTTCAATCATAAAATGAATACTGAAAAGTAAAAGAACTATAACTATGAAGGAAAAAGATTCTTTGAATATTCTTTGATAGCCATATGCTGCAAGAATAGAAAGGAATGGAATGAAAAGTATTGCAAAGCGCAGTTCTTTATGAGCCATTTGTGAGAGATATATAAGAAATCCTATTGTTATGAGTATGATTGTATAGCGTTTTTTCTGTATCGCAAAAATAATCCCAGGAATGACAAAAATAAAAAGGAAATTTTGTTTTACTAATTCTAAAGGATAATACCATAAAGGTTGTTGGAAAATCCAGATGCCTGCATAGGCCAAAAATTCTTGTGCAAAAATAAGAATTGAAAATGGTGAATCGTATGTGAAGTAATTAAAAACAAAATAAGGGAGAGTAATTAGAGTAAATCCTAAGTACAAATAGGATATTTTTTTTAATGATTTGATATAAAATATTGATAAAATAGCTAAGATTAAACCTTCTGGGAATTTTGTGAGGAATGCTAGACCAGAACAGATACCAACTTCAAAGGGTTTATCTTTGAGGAAGAAATAATATGTTGCAAGTGCAAAAAAGACTGAAGGAATTTCTGTGTAAAGACGTGCGTTGAAAAAGAAAAAGATCCAAGTAAAACTTAGAAGAATAGAAGCTAAAAGAGCTGTACGTTCATTGAAGATTGTTTTTGCGATTTTATAAGTTAGATAAATACAAGCTAAAGAAAAAATAGTTGAGAAAATATGACCTAAAAGGATTGGATTTATATTTAAAACAAAAGCATAAGACAGGAGAAATGGCCAGAGTAATGGACGAATAGGCTCCCAGAAACCTAATGCACCTAGAGAAGCAATATGCTTAGCCATTGCGAGATATACTGCTGCATCCCACCAAATGTTTTTATCTAAGAAAAGGTAAATAACTCTCCCTATCAATGAGAACAAAAGAACAAGAGAGATTTTTTTATCCATCTCTAAGATTTTTTACTAATGATTTAAAAAGAAATAGAAAGAAGAATATCTAAGAAAAAGAAGGCATTACATCATCAAAAGTTACTTGCTGGGGATAGTTCCTTAAAAATAAGTAACCATAAGGATATGCTTCCGAATGAAAAAGGATTATTCTATTCTTTTTAGATGTTTCTAACCACTCACTTAATATTGTGTAATCATTTTCATTGTACACTCGTGTTGCAATAACAAAAGCTTGTTCTTGCTTTGCAACATCAATTATTTTTTGCATTTGTCCATAGTCATCTATTGTCACAAAAGTAAGGTCTAGAGGCAAGAGAGTTTTCTTTTCTAGTGTTGTAAAGTATATTGTTGGTGTTGCATAATAAGACAAGCCATAGTCTTCTGTTGCATTTAAGATAATGATTTTTTCTGAGAGATTTATTTGAATTGATTGTGCTCCAAAGAGTAAAGAATCTTTTTGTTCTTGAAATGGAGCTGAACCTAAAGTACTGTTTGTTTGTCCTAATGCGAGAGGAAGATATTTATCTGTGTTACAAATAACTTTTATTCCTCTTTTATTCAAGTATAATGCTGCTTTTATTTTTCCAATATGGTCACAACAACCCATGACTACTGTTGCATTCTTCTTTATGGCCTGTTCTACCAGCATATTTATTCCATGTGTGTCTATTATCAGTGCAAGATCATCACGCAGAAAACGAGTAGTGGGATATTGCACTTTATCCAGAGGTACATCAAACA
>CAYHUV010000016.1:0-14132 GCA_964359695.1 Candidatus Woesearchaeota archaeon | reverse complement strand
CCAATAACAACTCTAATTTCAATGCCAATGACCATAATATCAATAATAACAATCGCCTTCGTGGAATAGCCCTGATAAGTGCTGAGATACTTGTATTGACAAATAATCCTAGAGATCTATGGAAAGAACTCTGCTCCTATGAGAATCTTGTAGAAGCATTCAAAAAAGCTCGGAAACATAAAACTTTAAAGCCATATGTGCAAGAGTTTGAGAGGAATCTCAAAGAAAATCTTCTTCAGATTCGCATGGAGCTTATCTTTTATTCTTACAAACCAAAACAATTAGAAACATTTATTCTCCATGATCCAAAAACAAGAGTCATTAGCAAATCTGCTTTTCGGGATAGAGTTGTTCACCATGCATTATGCAATATTATAGACTATCCTTTTGAAAAATATTTTATTTATGATTCTTATGCAAATAGAAAGGGAAAAGGTGTTCTAAAAGCAATCCAGAGGTTTGATGTTTTCAAGAATAAAGTCTCAGAAAATAAACAAAAAAGGATTTTTATTCTAAAATCAGACATAAGCCATTATTTTGATACTGTAGATCATCAAATCTTATTGAAAATAATAAAGAGGAAAATCAGTGATAAGAAAGTTATTTGGCTAATAAGACAAATCCTCAATAATTACCATACCCGTCAAGGGAAAGGTATGCCTTTGGGTAATCTCACCAGCCAGTTTTTTGCAAATGTGTATCTTAATGAACTTGATCAATATATAAAACATAAACTCAAGGTAAAGTACTATATCCGTTATGTAGATGATTTTGTTATTCTACATAGCTCAGAGGGTTTTTTAGAAGATTTGAAAAAGAAGATAGAAGAGTATACCTATAAAAATTTATCCTTAAAGCTACACAAAGAAAAAACAAAAATTATCCCTTTGAAAAGAGGAGTGGGTTTTTTAGGATTTAAGATATTCACTTATCATCGTCTCCTCAAAAAGAAAAACAAACGTAAATTCCTGAGAAAAATGAGAGAATTAGAAGTTATGTATCTAAAAAAGAAAGTAAGCTATGATAAGTTATACAACTCTTTAGAAGGATGGTTAGCCCACACAAAGCATGCAAATACATTTAGGGTAAGACAAAAGATTATAGAAACCTTTGAAAAGAAATATAACTCAAAGATATCTACAAAAGAAGTGAATAGGTATTTGAAGAAGAGTGCAACCAAAGCTTTATAAAAATAATAAAAAATGCATTTCCATGATTGTATTTATTTTAGGAATTCTAGATATTTTAGCAGGTCTAAGCATTTTTACATTAAAATTCAGCTGGGGGCCTATGCTTATTGGCTTTTTTTCAATGTATTTAATAATAAAATCTCTTCCTTTTCTCAAGAGCATCGCAAGTATTTTAGATATTTGCGCTGCAGGTATATTCATTTTTGCTTTAATGGGCTATGCATATACTGCTCTAAGTGTTATTGCAGCTTTATGGCTTATTCAGAAAGGAATAATTAGTTTCTTTTAAGACTTAAAATAATTATAATAGTAATATAGGGTGCCACCAATAAAGAAACTAACAAGACTAATCAAAAGCATAGGAATAGTACTTACAGTATAAGCAAGAACGACCATAGAAATCATAAAGACAATACTTGCAACATAAAGCAATCGAGATCCAAAATAAATCTTTGTTCCAGCAAGTGTAGAGAAAGGGATCATATGGAAGAGTGCAAGCATAGCATTAATTAAAATAAAAGTATCAAAACTTCCATAAACATTTAAAATTTTTCCAAGAATCATAAGCAAAATATTTACCATTGGTCCAGCCAACGCAATTTTCGCTTCTTCATAATTAGTCACTTCTAAAAATCTTCTTCCAAATCGTGAAGATCTTTTCAAAAGCAAATTATATTGCCCAACTGCTAAGAAAAACAATTGTCCATTACTAATAACTGCCACAATAAAACAAAGTAACAATCCAAGAGGAAAAGAATGTATAAGATATTCTTTCCCAAAGATAGAAATTGTTTTTGGAAATGTTTTGTTTCTAGTCTTACCCATAAGGCCCATAGGATAGAGATTAAAACTTTGTATGCCCCAAGGAACATATTCAGTATCAAATCCATTCATTCTTGCAACTGTCTTATGCCCTATCTGCTGTGCAGTAAAAGAAATGGCAACCATAACAAAAACAATAAATAAGTTCCCTAACCAATAACTCCATTGAAAAGTATCACTCCCATCATCAAAGCCAACAGCTAAGCTTAAGACTAAAATAGTAACAAATAATGCAAAAATTTCTCTTTTAGTAAACATATCTTTGATAAATTCTTCAAAGTATTTAAAATCTTTGTGCGAATAGAATCATCATATAGAGAAAGCATTTTTAAAAAGGTTTATAAATAAAAACAATCTAATTAAAAAGAATGAAGAGGCTGATTTTATTAAGTATAATTCTTATAGTCCTACAAATCTTCTTTGTAAGTGCCTATGAAATTCAAGTAAATTCGTTCTCAAATTCAGAGGTTATTCTAGAGGTTTCGGGTCTACAAAGTTTTGATGTTAAAGTAACGGATGTAACTGCAACAGCGGAGAGTGACACAATATCAGACACTTATACTGCGGATGTTAATTTACAAACTGAAGGTGATAAAGTACTTATCAAAGTGGATATAAGCCCCATTTTTAAAGATTATACTTCTGAACAAGTGAAATCTGTTACAGTCTCTGGGTTTATTGAAGCAGATGGGGAAAAAACTGAATTTGGAAAAAGAGTTCCTTTTAGAGAACAAAGATCTCCTAAACAATTAGCACCTTCCTTGGAAGAATCCTCCACTTTAATTTATTGGCTTGTTGGTCTGTCTATGGTCTTAGTGATAATTATATTAGCATTATTTTACAAAAAACCAAAGAAGAAAGTTCTATCCCTACAAAAAACGTCTTTAAAACAAAAGAGCAAAAAGAGAACAAAAAAGAAAGTAATAACAAAGAAATCTAATAAGGTAAAGAAGACGAAGAAACGTTTGTAAGAATATCATAGATTCCTTTTTTATGTCCTGCACCAACAATAGCAACAATAAGAGTATCAGGGTATTTGTTCATTGCATGTTGTATTCTTTTAGCCATAAACACATTCCTTTCTTCAATCAAAACTTTGTAAACGCTAGGATATCTATCCTTTACTTGTTCTACAAGTTTGTTAATAAGCTCTTCTTTTGGAACTTTTCGCAAATCAAAAGCAATCTTTTCTCCAAAACCAAATAGCCCCTTAAATATGTCAAAAGCAAAACGAAATTTCTCTTTGTAAGTGAGAGTTTTAAACAACCTTCGAATAGTTATGCTAATCTCCTGATCAAGAAGTAAAACTTTTGCTTGTATTTTTGCAGCTTCATGTATTGCTATCTTCATCTCTGCACCAGGCTTAGTTTCCACCATTTTTCCTAGCTTTTCTTCAATCCATACTCCAAAAAGTACAAATAGAAATCCTGAAGGGCCAAGTTTCTTCAATTCTTTTAAACTCATCCTTTTTTTTTGTTTAGTCTCTGGATGTAGCAATCCTTGAAACCTCCCTTTATCCAATTCTACTCCTACAAAACCAGGTCTTTTCTCTTGTATAATCTTCTTCACAAGAGCAACACTTTCAGAGGAAATATGAGACGTACCAATCAATATAAGATTTTTATATTCTATCATAGAGTAAAGAAAAGTATTTAAAGACTTAAAAGATTATCTGTCTTATAAGGGAGGAAAGAAGAATGTCCTTAAAAACAAGAAACGTCACTGAAATTTATAGTATGCAAGTATTCACCGATGCAGGTGATTATTTTGGAGATGTCGAAGAAGCAGTTCTAACGAGCAATAAAGTTGCTGGTTGGAGAATAAAAGCTACCAAAAATTCCTATTTATCCAGAGTCTTGGGTGGAGCACGTGGAGTAGTGGTACCACATCAATTAGTAAAAGCTGTTGGTGATGTAATGATTATTTCTAGAAATGCTGTTCCGAATTATGAAGAGTCTATGGATGAATAAACTTTTTTTATTATTAATAATTTTTTTCTTAAATATTATTTTATAAAATCAATTTCTAACGATACATTTATAAATCTCTGTATGTTATGCTAAACTAATATGGCAGAAACTGTTTTGGGTGATGCAGTTGAGTTGCTTCAAGATTTTGGCTTCTTCGATGTCATTCTCCCTTTCTTATTGGTATTTACTATAGTCTTTGGTATATTAGAAAAGACAAAAATATTTGGTACAGAAGGAGAAAAACAACATGCGAAAAAAAATATTAATGCCATGGTCGCCTTTGTCATTGCTTTCTTTGTTCTTTCAGCAAAAGAAATAGTTACTTCATTTCAAGAGTCTCTTCCTATTGTTGCTCTCGTATTAACTGCAATAATTTCCTTCCTAATGCTCATAGGTTCTTTCTCTTCAAGTAAAGAAGAATTTAATTTTATGAATTTATTTGGTGGATGGAAAACTCCTCTTGCAATTGTTTTTGTGATTTCTATCACTGCAATTTTCTTCCATTCCTTTGGTTGGTTAGAACCCATTTATGATTATATCACTGGTAGAGGGAATGATGTTTTCATTGTGGCTATTTTCATTGGGATCATTGCAGCAGTAGTTGGATTTGTATTTAATGCTGGTACGGAGGCAAAAGAATAATGGCAACAAGTTTTAACTTTCAAGATTTCATGGCAGGTTTGGAAGATATAGGCTTTTATGATGTTGCACTTCCATTTTTGTTAGTATTCACTATTACTTTTGCAATTCTTCAGAAAATTAAAATTTTCGGAGAGAAAGGAAAGAATTTCAACGCAGTCGTTGCTGTGGTTATGGCATTTTTAGTGGTACGTGCAAAACCTATTGTAGAAGTTATGAATACATTCTTACCCCAAATATCTCTTATTTCAATAATAATTGTAGTCACGCTTTTACTCCTAGGGATTTTATTAAATAGAGAAAATACGAGTTTTACAGGTGCTTTAGGGGGAGTTGGTATTCTCTTAACGATAGGAGCAGTAGTTTTTGCATTTTTGAGTTCATCTGGTGCTCTTGGTCTAGAACTCCCTTCATGGTTAAATTTCTCTAGTGGTGATTGGAATTTCATTATTGGCCTTTTGGTTTTCTTTGCCTTTTTCGTATACATTACATCTGACTCTGAAGATAAAGGTGATGGAGGCATATTAAAATTATTAAAGGGAATTGACACAGGTATAGGCGGAGGGAAAAAACCATAATGGCAACCTTTCTCGATGTGGGAATTTTAGAGTACTTCCTTCCATTCTTTGTATTTATCTTCGTGACAGTCATCCTTTGGGCTCTTTTAGAAAAAGTACAATTTTTTCCGGGGAATAAAGCTGCAAATCTTGTAATTGCGTTTACCATCGGTATTCTTTTTATTCTTGTACCAGAATTAACACAAATTATTTCCTTGGCTACACCTTGGTTTGTTGTTTTCCTAATTTTCCTTTTACTCCTTATTTTAATATTTATTTTTATGGGTGTCAAAGCAGATTTTATAGGCTCAGTCTTTGGCGGTGACAAGCCTAATTTGGTTGTTGTCTGGGCGATTATTGTCATTTGTATTGGTATCTTCGGCTATGCTTTTACACAAGTCTATGGAGAACAAATTCATGATATTACTGCAGGCGAAAGTACAGATGGTAGCGGAGACCTTGTACAGAATGTTGGTCAAATTATCTTCACACCTAAAGTATTGGGTATGTTCTTTCTTTTAGGAATGGCTGCACTAATTATACGCTTTGTATCATCAACTACAACATAAAATTTTTTAAAAAGAAAATTATTTCTTCTGTTTCAATTCTTCAGTAATCTTGCTTAATTCCTTGACATTTGTAACAAATGGTTCCATAATTTTACTAAACACTTGCTCAAGAGCTTTCATATCATTCCCAATAGAAAGGACTCCTTCATTATACTCTTTAACTTTCCCAAGAACAGCTGTCTGTAAATCTTCCAGCCTTTTTTGTGTACGAAGCAATTCTTGTTTGACTGCTTCCATATCATCACTGACACGCGCTTTGAAGACAGGAATATCTCCAACACTTCGCATCATTTCCTTCCATTTTTCTTCTACTACTTGTTCAACAAGAACTTGTATTTGATCATAATTAACCGAAGGTGCAACTTGATACTGTGGCTGTTGATATTTAGAATATTCTTGTTGCTGTTGTGATGCAACTGGAGTTGGGACAGATTCAGCTTGATCAGGTAATGGAATATCTAAATCTTGATCCATCATAGATTCCTCCATTTGTTGATCTGGCATACCTTTCACTCCCTGCTTTATTTCTGCTTGATTAATAGCATCCGATATTTGTTGAAGGCTATAACCTTTTGATTCTAAACTTCTTGTAATTTCTTCTCGTTTAAACCCTTTGTTTAATAATGCCAACGCATCATTGACTGGTATCTCTGTCTGTGGCATTGTCTTTCCTTAGCCTTTTAGTTGGAGTAGATTCTTGGACTTTTAACGCAGCCAGAATCATCTCCTGTACTTGTTTTTCACTAACAAAGTTCATAGGGTTCCAGAGCTTAATATACTTTTCGAGTACTTTTAAGTCGCTTTGTTTTGCAAATTTTCCCGTTTCTTCCGTAAGATGTCTAACAATATTTTTTACATTTGCAAGATCTTTCTTCATATCTTTAATTTCTGTATCAAGAGCCTTTGTTTCTTTTATTACCTTCTTGTACTCTTCGATCATATTTTGATTCATAACAAGAAGTTTCTCTGAAAGAAGACTTTGCTTTGATTCAAGAATACGAAGCCTATTTGCAAGTTCATTAATTGCTTGACCATAATCTACTTGCATTTGCTCTTGAGCCATATGTTGTCTATAGTTCCAAGGCTTAATAAACATTTCTTCATTTGAGGTAAGTATTTGAAGATGGGATACATGGGGTAGAAGGAGCTAAAAAAATAGGGATGTATACTATTGGTGTGTGCAACACTTTTAAGAACTCTTTCAAGAACGCAGACCTTACTATGAAGAGTACAAAGGATATCACTCTAGAAAAAGTTCTTTCTCTAGGCAAGAATAAAATACCTTCTCTACAAAAGAAAGCTATTTAATCTCTAGAACTCTTTGAGAAGGAAATGGTCTATACAAAAGAGGTAAAGCTTGTAGAAGTCATGAGGGAAGGTGGTGAAGAAGTTCTCAAACTCAACTATGAATCTATGTCTTACACACCCTCAATTGAAGACAACCCTCTTGTGATGATGGATGCTATTGATAAGCTTGTAGAAAACCCTTCTACAGCGCGTATTACCTTTCATCAAAGAAGAAAATATGCCTACACCTATGAACAAACACAAATGCTTGTAGAGATTGCAAACATTTATAGTTATTTTTTTAAAAGTAAACGTGCAACTTCCTTACAAAATTTAGGTTTACCGACTGACTCTCCAGAACTTCTTGGACAAAGACTCTCCACGATACAATTCCTTTTATTTAATTTATTGAAACAAGATCCTCTTGCAGCTTATGCAGAACTAAAAAGAGTCCTACGAATAGAAACAATTAACAAAAAAACAACTAAGGATCCTAACACACAAAATTCTTATGCATTATACACACAAATCCTAGAAGAAATTCTTTCTCAGTTAGAAAAAACAAAAATGGTCCTACAATCCAAAGAATATCTCGCAGGCTACACACAAGTAGATAGAGAAGTCTATCGATTGTTATTCCGCCCAACAATTACACCTGATTTCATGTCTGCAAAGCTTGCAACATCTCCTCCAATGGATGCTGAGCAATTAGATTTGTACAAAATTAATGATTCAACTGATGTTGCAGTATACAGAACTCAAACAGAAATTAAAAATATGTACCATATTACCCCTCCGGAATTTAAAATTTCTGAAGATAAATTTGAGTTGATTGATCTTGCAAAAAAAGTAATTTCTGAACATCAACCTCAAGCAGAAGAGTTTCTTGATCCAGAAAAGATGCGTTCAACATTTACAAATATAAGTAAGGATCTTATTCGAGAACTTGCAGAACAGAGGGGTATGCTTCTGTCCCCAGATGAGATTGTCGAAATGGCAGAGATTCTTGTACGTCATACAATAGGTTTTGGAGTTGTAGAACTTCTCTTAGAAGATGAGAAGGTGCAGGACTTAACGATAAACTCTCCTATGGGGCAAATACCTATTTTTCTCTTACATGAAGATCATGCGGAGTGCGTGACAAATATTATTCCTAGCACAGCAGACTTTGAATCATGGACAACAAAATTTCGTTTGCTCTCAGGTCGCCCATTAGATGAAGCAAATCCTATTTTGGATACAGAAATTATTCTTCCAAAATCTCGTTCACGATTGTCAGTAATTGGAAAGCCTCTCAACCCTTATGGTTTTGGTATGTCTTTTCGTCGACACAGAGATACACCTTGGACATTTCCTCTTTTTATCAAGAATGGAATGATGACCTCTCTTTCTGCTGGTCTTCTTAGTTTCACTATAGATGGTGCACGAGCACATCTCATTGCAGGAAGTAGGAGTAGTGGAAAGACAAGTTTTTTAAGTTCTTTACTTTTGGAAATTATGAGAAGATATAGAATAATTTCAATTGAAGATACTCTTGAGCTTCCAATGGAAGCAATGAGAAAATTGGGTTATAATGTCCAATCATTGAAAGTACGTTCTGCTCTTGCCAAAGGGGGTTCAGAAATTTCTGCTGATGAAGGGATTAGGACTTCTTTAAGACTTGGAGATTCTGCACTTATCGTGGGGGAGGTTCGTTCTTTAGAAGCACAAAGTCTCTTTGAGGCAATGCGTATTGGTGCTTCTGCAAATGTGGTTGCAGGTACAATTCACGCAGACTCTCCTTATGGGGTCTTTGATAGAATTGCAAATGATTTGAAAGTGCCAAGAACATCTTTCAAGGCAACAGATATTATTATTATCTGTAATCCTATTCGTACTGCAGGTGGATTAAAAAGAGTGCGTCGCATCTTATCCATTACTGAAGTACGAAAAGATTGGGAAGAAGATCCTGTTGCTGAGCGTGGCTTTGTAGATCTCATGCGTTACAATGCAAAAATCGACAAGCTTGAGCCAACTCCTGAGTTAATTAATGGGGAATCTGAAATTTTAAAAAATATTGCTGCAAATGTAAAAGAGTGGGTTGGAAATTGGGATGCAATTTGGGAAAATATTGTTTTACGAGGTGATCTTAAACAAATGTTAGTAGATTATTCAGATAAAATGAAAATACCTGAACTTTTAGAAGCAGAGTTTTGTTTACAGGGTAATGATATGTTCCATAGAATTACTGAAAGTGTTCAAGCAGAAGTTGGTCCTGGTGACGTAAAACAAATTAAATTTGAATGGGAAGAATGGTTAAAGAGGGAAGTGAGAAAGAAACAGTTACAATGAAAATCCGACAAGCAACGAAGAAAGATAAAAAAGAAGCAGGGGCTATTGCAAAAACTCTTCATGAATGGTTCAATAAAGAGGGATTAAAAAATATGGCTCTAGATTTTAAGATGAATAGTCTTATTGTTGCTGTAGAGAAAGAAAAAGTCTTTGGCTTTTTATGTTATACTTCTTATTGTGGAAAAATGCTTCTTATGTGGATGGGAATAAAAAGAGACCTACAAAGAGCAGGTGTAGGAAAAGCTTTGGTAGACTGGTTAGTCAAAGAATCTAAACGCCTGGAGTTATATTCCATAGAAGTAGAAACACTTCCAGAAGAGGATGTCTATGAGCCCTATGAAAGAACAAGAGCTTTCTATTATAAAAATGGCTTTAAAAGAGTGTTATATAAAAAAGCGAGAGTCAAAGGCTGGGACGATCAAATAGTTTTAGAGAGAAAGGTATAGTATTACTTTTCCTATATAAAGAGGATAAAAAAGCTTATAAACCTCAGATTATATAAAATAAGTAATATGATCATCTATAATCTCTCTAATAAAAAGCTCCTGAATAAAAGAGTAGAAGAAGCAAAGCAAATTTTAGAAGGAATACCTGCAAAACACTGTTTTATTACTGGCTCCTTTATCTATAAAGAAAAATATAAAGACATTGATATATTTATTATCTCTAGATCCCAAAAAAAGTTTAAATCTAAATTCAAAAATGTAAAAATCACAATTATAGATTTTAATCAGCTCTACTCCTTGTTTTACCAATCTATCTCCAAAGCATGCCTTGCGAAGGGTATTCTCCCTCAAAGAGATCTTAAGGTCACTCTTGCTGATTATTGGGCAGTGATTAATGAAGTAGTGCCTACTTTAATGAATGAGAAGAAGTTCCAAAAAAATATTCGCTTTTTAGTACTCTATACTGAATATTTTAAGACTGGTGAAATTTTAGACAGTTTTCAGCTTTCAGAAAAAGTATCTTCTTTTAAATCTACAAAAGAAGTAATAGAATACATTGAAGAAGAAGTCCCTTTAAGTATAAAAAAAAGAGCTTCTTTTACATATCTCAAACGCTTTTTCTATACTCAGGCTGCAATATACAAAGAGATGCAAGGATATAAAGCACAAAGGATTTTATACGAGCTGACACATAAAATTACAAGAGGAAATGATGGTTAATGCACAAGAATTTAAACAGAAAATAGAATCTGGTCTTTCGCAGGAATATCAAATAGATTTTTTAGGGAATAATTTTAATGAAATTGTAACCCTCCTTACAGAAGCAAAGACAGATAAAATATATTCTTGGTTGCATGAGGTTATGGAAAAGAAAATACAGCCTATAGTAACTGGATCAAAGAAAAGCTATAAAAACTGGCAAGTACATGAACTTCTTACATTTCGATATCCTTTTAGTATTGGAAACACAGAATACAGGAGATTATTTGTAAAAGTGAAGAATTCAATATACATAGAGTTTCACCTTGGTGATCATAAATATTATGATAAGGTAAAGAGGGATTTACTATCACAATGAAACAAGCATACCTCGTACATGGATGGGAAGGATCACCAACAAATATCTGGTTCCCTTGGTTAAAAAAAGAACTAGAAAATCTTGGTTACAAAGTACAATCCTTAAAGATGCCTCATCCTGAGCTTCCTATAATTAAAGAGTGGGTAGCAACACTAGAAAAAGAAATCAAACCTAGTGAAGAAACAATTCTTATTGGACATAGTATTGGCTGCCAAACAATTATGAGATATTTAGAAAAACCTAAGAGAAAAATAAAAGCAGCATTCTTTGTTGCACCATGGTTTACCTTAGACTTAGAGAGTGAAGGAGAAGAAGCAGTAAGGGAAGCAAAACCTTGGTTAGAAACACCAATTAATTTTGCACAGGTAAAAAATAATTGTCCATGCTTCGTTGCATTCTTCTCAGATGATGATTGGGCTGTTCCTATATCTGATGCAAAACTGTTCAAAGAAAGAATAAATGCGAAAATAATTATTGAAAAAAAGAAAAGTCATTTTGAATTGCAGATGACCAATCCTACTCTTCTCTTACAAATTAAGAAGCTATAATTTCTCTTTTCTAACCGTATGCACAGCAGTCATAAGTTGTTGCACTCTTTCTCTGTCTACTGGGCTATTCGTTTGCATATTCCTTTTAAAATAACTCCCTACAATTGCTCCCTCAGCAATCAAAAGTTGTTCATAAACATTGTATGGAGTGAGCCCAGCACCAATAATAAGAGGATAATCACCAAGAACTCTTCTAAACTCTCTAATCTTTTCTAAAGGAGTTTTCATACCAGTTTCTTCACCAGTCACAACAATAGCATCTGCACGTTCCATACCCTCACGTAAGTCATTTTCAAGATCTGATCCTTCTAGAGGAGTATAATATTTAGGCCATACTCCTCCTAAAACAAGAATGTCTTTTCTCTTTTCACGACAAGAAAGGTAATGTTCTAAATTAATTCCTCTTGGTGCAAGATCATACTTTCCTGCAACATAATCGAGTTGAATAAAAGAACAGCCAAAAGCTTCTGCAAGGTGAAGTGCTATCTGGTAATTATTGGGAAGAATATTCACTCCCACTTCTAAGAGTGTTCCTCTTTTTTGAATTGCTTCAATAGTTTTTTGAACATCTGACACAGCCCCATGATAATTTTCAACAATAACTCCATCAACACCCTCATCCTCATAGAGAGCAAACTCTTCTAATGCTCTTCTTACCGGATCTCCTCCTGCTAAGTGAAGCATCCCAAGAATAGGAGTTTTTCTCCAAAAATCTTTTTTATCCATAAAAACAAAAATAAAGCTTCTGTTTATAATCTTTATTGCCTAAAGATATATAAACTTCTTTTCATATAATAAGCACAAAGATGGTGCCTATAGATCCTCGTTTTCAAAAAGTCATGGACAAGTATGGAGCAAAGCTAGGAAACCAGTTCCAATCTTCCATGGACCAACCTTCTGCTGGTGTCTTCACAAAAGATTACAACATTTTTAGAGCAGAAGCTTTACACCTAGAAAATTCTCTCTACGAACGTGCATGTAAATTCGCCAATTCTATTCTCAATTTCGCACCCACAAACAAAGACTACAAAAAGAAAGTCGAACAAGCAATCGAATCAACACATCTTGATGTGACTCCATCCTCTGTCTACACTTTAGCCATTCTCGTCATGTTCTCTTTAATATTTCTTGGTTTTCTCATTGGCTTTGTCACTTTTATTTTTGGTTTTCCACAAATGCTTGTAGCAGTGTTTTTCATTGTTGTGGGTATAATTTTGCTAGGCCCATTATCTAAATATCCAATACATCTTGCACAAAAACGCCGTTTGCAAGCTTCCAACCAAATGGTTCTCTGTATTCTTTATATTGTTATTTACATGCGCCATACTTCTAACCTAGAACATGCAATTAAATTTGCAGGAGAGCATGTAGGAAATCCCTTAGCATTGGATCTGAGAAAAATCTATTGGGATGTGGAAACTAATAAATATCAGACAATCCAAAAATCTCTGGACAACTATCTTGACGGATGGAAAGATTACAATTTAGCTTTTGTTGAATCCTTCCACTTGATTGAATCTTCTTTGTACGAATCTTCAGAAGAAAGAAGAATAGAATTATTAGAAAAATCATTAAGTGTAATCCTTGAAGGCACCTATGACAGTATGTTGCACTATGCGCAAGAAGTTACATCACCAATTACAATGTTGCACATGTTAGGGGTAATTTTACCTATCTTAGGTTTGATCGTTCTTCCTTTGATGGGTTCTTTCTTAGGAGTGAAATGGTATCACATAGCTTTATTGTACAATGTATTGCTTCCATTAATTGTCTTTTACATAGGTTATAATATTTTAGCAAAGCGTCCTATTGGTTATGCTCAAACAGATATTTCTTCACTATCTCAGTATGCAGACATGCGAAAATATTCTTTAAAATTAAGTAAAGATAAAGAAATTCTTATTGATCCAAAACATATTGCTTTGTTAGCCTTTTTTGTTTTATTCATGATTGGAATAGCCCCTTTAGCATTACATTTTATTGATCCTTTAACAGAAATTCATTTAACAGATAACATGCTTCTTTTAGACTACAGAGAAACAGACTCAGGTCTCATCGTTGGCCCTTTTGGTTTAGGTGCAACGATGTTAAGTTTGTTTATTCCAATGGCCTTTGCTCTTTCTTTAGGGGTGTACTATCAAATCAAATCAAATCGTTTGATTAAAATTCGAGAAGAAACACAAAAACTTGAAACAGAATTTCGTGGAGCAATTTTTCAGCTAGGAAATCGTGTAGGAGGTGGTATGCCTGCAGAGATGGCTTTTGGAAAAGTAGCTCAGGCTCTTTCTGGAACTCCTACAGGAAAATTCCTAGGGATTGTAGACAATAATATTCGTATGCAAGGAATGAGCTTGCAGGATGCAATATTTAACGACAAGAATGGAGCAATTGTTTCCTATCCTTCTTCTCTTATTGAAAGTACCATGAAGGTATTAGTGGAGTCTGCACGAAAAGGCCCACAAGTGGTTTCCAAAGCCTTGTTAAGTATTGCAGAATATCTAGATAGAATTTACAAAGTCTCTGAGCGTATGAAAGATTTGCTTTCAGAAATTTCTTCTTCCATGAAATCCCAGGTATCTTTTCTCACACCTTTGATTGCAGGCATTGTTGTAGGTATCGGTGCAATGATAACAACTATTATTGGCTCTCTCTCTACATCTTTAGGTGCAGCAACAGAAGGCGGTGGAGAGTCCAT
>CAYHUV010000015.1:0-14648 GCA_964359695.1 Candidatus Woesearchaeota archaeon | reverse complement strand
TTTATAGAAAAGCATATAAATCTCGTCGCTATCTACTATTTAAAGTTAGGTAATACCAGGATAGTTGGCACTTGGTACTTATGAACTAGAACTTGAAATGGAGTTGCAAAGTTCAGAACAAATGCAACAATTTATCAGAGATTTAAGAAATTTTCATCATGAAACGATTGAAAGTATTGAATCTGTAGAGATCTTGGAAGAGCTTAAGCTTAGTTGGCTACCTGATGAGTTTTAAAACTTAAGTGATGTTCGCCAGAAATCCAGCGAGCTCCTAGAATAAAGTTTTAGATATAAGCGAGCAGCCGATTTTTAGGTCTGGAGGAGCTCAATATTTACTTAAAATCTTCTCCAAATATTTGAGAAATTCTCCAGTATCTAAAAAGTAATTGGGATAGGCTTTCTTTAAATCCGTGCTTTTATCCGCACCAACTAAAACTACATCATATTCCTTTTTTCCGTAAATCCTCTTTTCAGCATTTGCATAATCTTCAATTGCCTTTTCTTCTTGTTTTTTTGAGTAGGCAGTAATTATCAATTTTTCTTGAATAGTATCTAATTCTAATAAAAATAAATGAGCGTTCTTCTTGCTCTTTAAATCTTCGAAGAGCCTCAATGAGTTTGTCCAATTTTTCATTTTTTTCCTTACATTAAGTTCTTCTTCTAAGTTTTTTATTCTTTGGTATAATTCTTTTTCATTCGTTGGTGTTCCTGGAGTTAGAGGACAATTCTCAAACTTTGCAAATGCAGAACTTACTAATTTGAAGAATTCTTTCCATTTTTCTTCTCCTTCATTAGATTTGATAGCCTGGCCGGTAAAAAATCCTACGGTTTCAACTGCTGTAGCCCATATATGTTGTAGTTTAGATCTTATCTGCACTTCAACTAATAATCCATTATAGATGCTACCCTTTTTCTTATCGCTATTATATCTATAAACTAAATGTATACTTCTGTATCCATCATTTTTTGGGTAAATAATGTAGTCTTTTTCATTAATTTTTTTATGTTTTAAATCACCATTGTAATAATATTCTTGGTAAATTTTTCTTGCAAGTTCTACATCCGACATTACAACTCTACAACCAGCGATATCCTGCATTTGTGTCAGTTTCATTGTTGCTTTATTGCCTTCAAACTCTCTATTTAATTTTTTAATAATTGAAGGTACTCTTTTCAATCTTTGTGCTGATAATGAATTTTTGTCCATTTTTTGAGAAACCCTTTTCAGTCTTTGTTTGAAGACTTGCATAGTGTGGCTATGAGATGCTCTCCAATTACTTAATATTTCTAAAGCTTTATTTTTTTCCTCTTCTGTAGTTTTTGGATTACATAAAACCACTCCTGCATTATCTGTTTGATTTTTTGAAAATTGCTTGGGATTAGTAAATTGCATAATGCCCTGAGTGTTGTAAAGTTTATAAGCTTTTCTCATTGCGCAGTTAACTCTTTTATCTTTTGCCAAATTGCGCGTTTTTAATATTGCCTAAAAACCGTGTATAGCCTATTTTAAGGCAATTTTATTGGACTTTTTCAAGACTATGGTAAAATTGCGCGGTTTTATTTATTTCTAGAGGCTTACTGGAAGAGGCCTTGCGAAAAGCAGATAAATCTCGCCGCTATCTACTATTTAGATTTAGGTAATACTAAGATTGTTGGCGCTTCTTAATGGAGAGCTGTTGCACGGCTCGCGCACCATATTTTAATTTTTTTCCTCTTTATGTTTTCCAGATTTATGATCTTTACAACCTATAAGCCAATGTTGTGAACAACCACAAATAATGCATTTCTTTTTCATGTTCTTTTCCTCCTAAGATTGTATATTCCCATAAGCAATCCAGCTACTCCAATGATGTAATTTATTTGAAAAAAACCTCCAAGAAAATATCCTAAAATGATTAGACCTAAACTGGGAATAATAATATTCCATGTAGGATAAGGGTTCATTTTAATGCTTGCTCAACTTTTTCTTTTGGCCAGCCTTGTTTCAGAAGTGCTTGTTTTATCACATCTGCTTTAAATCCTTGTTTGAGATTCTTGCTTACAAAGTCCTTTAATTTTTGAATGTCTTTGTCTTCTTTTGGAAGTTCTGCTTTTTGACTAACAACAGATTGCAAAGGTTCTTTTTGTACTTCTATTTTCAAAACTTTTTTCTTTCTAAAATAAAAAACCAAAGTCACCATTACATAACAAACATAGAAAACTATAGAAAGTATGAAAACCTGCAAAAAAAGAGGGTACATAAACTGGTAAATGAGACCCTGGATGATAAAGAGCAAGACAAAAATAATAATGAATTCGAAAATCATTGTGAAAGCCTCTTAATTGTTAATCTTGAATTTCCGCCACCAATACCCATAACTCCCTCAAATTTAAGACCTTGAAAAGTAATATCTAGAAGAGGATTTGTTTCATTAAAAGTTTTTCCTGAAGCATTCCCTAGACGTTTTATGAATCTATTAAGATCTTCATTTTTTTCTATGGCTAAGTTTGTTTCCATGATACCCAAACCAGCATAATTGACCTTTAATGTTTTATTTGGGCCGTCACAAATAATCTCTTGTATTTTCTCATCATATAATAATGGATCAAATACTCCTGCTCCAAGAATATCTCTCTCGAGATAATAACGTATTTTTTTTGGAAGAAGATCTGAAAATGCAATGCCAATTCTATTGGATACTTTTTCTGCAACTTTTTTAAGAAAAACAGGATTATCAAAAAGACTATTGTCTCGTTCAAATTCTTTGCCATACATATCTTTTGTTTTTTCAAGAACTGCTTTTTCAATATATGGCTCTATTACTATGTATTTGTAAATTCCATTTTCCTCTTTCTCTACAAGAACGCCTACTTGGCTTTCGTATAATTGCAATACATATTCTCTTTTTGCAAGAGGTGTGATTGTTTTCTTTTCTGGTGAAGGAATATCTTCTAAACTAAATTGGGGTAAAGCAGGCATCTCAGGTGCATCTAATAAGGAAAGTTCTTCATTGTCTGCTATTGGTGATGGAGCCAGTGCTTCAAGATCTTTTTTTCGTGCTTCTTCTTGCACTTTTATGTTTAATTCTTGTTCTTCTGCTTGTTTTTTTCTTAAAAATTCTTTTTTCCTTTCTTCTTCTTTTATCTTTACATCTTCAATAACATAAAAACAAGCATCAACAAAACGAGCAAGTTGTACTGTTTCTTTTGTTGGATAAGGTTCTTTCCTTGTTAATTTAAAAATTTCTTTAAGAGTTTCTTCTTCTTCCTTCATTTTTCGATCAAAGATAAACTGTATAGGCATTGTTAATAAGGACTATTTTGTAAAAGATTTGGAGCAACTTGCTTCTCTTTGACAAATTTCTCAAGAAGCATTAGAGCTCTTGCAAGATTTTTATTTTGTTCTAAAAGTTCATTCAAACGATTTATCATTGGATCTTCATATTTATCAGCTTTAATATGCTCTCCAGCGCTTTTGAAAATTGTTACAAGGCCAGAAACATTCTCATTGAGTTCTTTTACTCCAAGAAGAACATCTGCCATTTTATGCTGCAGTTGTGTATTTGAATCGATCAAGCGTTCAATAGAAGATAAATTCTGAACTGGTGCTTTAGAAGATGTTTTCTTCACCGCTTTTTTTACCATACTTTGTTATAGAGGATGCTCATTTATATACTTTTTTATTCATTTCTCCTATTTGAAGAGAAAAAAATAAAAGAACAAGAAAAATCCTTTCTTTTATGGTATATCCACTTTCGTTTCTTTCTTTTTTTGCCTGTAGTGAATATGCTCTTGATACTTATACGCCTTGGCCTTGGAATTCTGTAGAAGAGCAAAAGTATAGCTTTTCAAGTGTTTATAATGATTGTTTGTCTCTAACTTCACTTTCTTCTTCTCTTCTTTGTGATGAATTCTCAGATACTGCATCCTGTAAAGAAAACTATGAAAGACTGCAGTATAGCCTTGAATCTTTATCCTTTTTTCAAGAGGATACTCGTGTTCTTCCTTTTCTTAGCTCTATTGATGGAATGGATTCTCAAAATAAGGAGTATAGTGCTGATGAATATTTCCTTCAATTTGAAAATTCTGCAGGATATCTTCTTCAATGCAATGCACAATTTGCTCGATCAGGATGCGAACAGGATCTTCAATTTCCTCTTGAGGCAAGTATTTGTTATCTTCTCCCAGAAGAACGAACTGGAGTGTTTAGTTTAGATTTTGTTTACTGCCATAATCGAAATGTTTCTTATAATAGTGAAAATTACTCTGGGGAACATTTTCTTAGATTAAGACTTCAATACGATTCTTGCCCTTGGACCACACAAATTCTTGAGGTCTATGAGAATGGTGATTCTTTTTCTGTCTTAGATTCTGCACCTTTTTCTCAAGAAACAGTCTCTCATTTTGTTACATTTACAAAAAATTTAGAGGAACTTGTTGAAGCAGCAAATTAAATCCTTTTTCGTTGGTGGGTCTTGTGTTTTTAGGAATTATCTTCGTCGATTATCTCTAGTGATGGTCGTTCGATATTTTCTCTAAATCTGGCTTCACGTACAGTAACAGTTGGATCAATATAATTCGGATGTTTTCTACAAGCAATGCCTTTGTTTTTGTTCCAAGAAGACCAACGTACTACTCCATCTAGTCTTGGAGACAAGAAATAATCTTCTCCTCTGGAAATATTTATTCCTGGAAGTCCTGTTTCAGTAGGCTGGAGAATTAATTCTGTGAGATTGATTCCAGTAAATGAAACTCTATCACTTTTAAGAGAATCATAAATTGTTCTAACTTGCGGAATAAGACCATTTCCCTTAAGTAGATGCGACCTTTCAAAATAGATTATACCAGAATCTTCTGTAAAGTGCCCATCAAGCCATTCATCAGTAAACTGAAACATTAATTGTTTCTTTTCTTCATCAGAAATTCTATTACCCTTTCCATCATAGGTTCTTTCCTTATTGAGATAATGAAGAAAATGGAAGAATACTCTTGGTGGAAGCATAAATGCATCTTTCTTTTGTAATACAAAATGTGCTTGCTTCCAAGAAATGCCTTGTAAGATTCCATGTTTTGCAACAAGAAGATCTCTACCAGAATATTCTTCTCCAGGAAGAAAGACATAAGATTGTAAATCCATTTTACATATCCATGCCTGGCATTCCTGATGGCATTTGTTGTTGTCGTGAACCAGAACCAGCTATAACATCATCGATGCGTAAAATGAGTTCTGCAACTTCTGAAGCAGATTTTACTGCTTGCGTTTTAATCTTTAGTGGTTCGATAACTCCTGAAGCCCAAGAATCCATAATTTTTCCAGAGATCACATCAATGCCAGCCCATTTCATACCTGCATCATGTTTTGCTTTTAATTCTGTCAGAATATCAATTGGGTCAAGACCAGCATTTTCTGCTAAAGTTCTTGGAACAACTTCTACTGCATCTGCAAACGCTAAAACTGCAAGTTGTTCTCTTCCAGAAAGAGATGTTGCAAATTGTCGTAGACCTTTTGCCAATTCAATTTCTACAGCACCAGCACCAGCAACTACTTTTCCCACCTGAAGTGCTGCAACAAGACAACTTAAAGCGTCTACCATTGCACGTTCTATTTCTGCGACCACATGTTCTGTACCACCACGTATAAGAATTGTAACTGCTTTTGGATTTTTACAATTTTTAACATAAGTTAATTGTTCACCATTTACTTTTAGTTCTTCTACTTCACCTGCTTCTCCAAGTTCCATAATGGTTAATTCAGAAACTTTTGTAACAATCTTTGCACCTGTTGCTTTTGCTAGTTTTTCCATATCAGATTTTTTGACTCTACGTGCAGCGTAAATGCCTGCTTTTGCAAGGAAGTATTGTGCAATATCATCGATACCTTTTTGACAGAAAATCACATTTGCTCCTGAGGCTTTGACTTTTTCTACCATGCCTTTGAGCATTGCTTCTTCTTGATCTAAAAAACCCTGAAGTTGTGTTGGATCAGAAATTTGGATCTTTGTATCAGTTTCTGGTGATTTTACTTCAAGAGCTCCATCAATCAATGCGATTTTTGCATATGTGATCCTACTTGGCATACTTGAGTTTACTCTTTCTTTGTATAAGACAATACCTTTAATGAGCTCAGAATCTTCGATACCACCACCGACTTTCTTTTCAAGTTTAATTGCATCCATATCAATCTGATTATTTTCTACTACTTCTTGTACTGCTTCTAAAAGAAGTGCTGCAAGCTTTTCTTTTGCTGCACCACTCTTTCCAATCATAGAAGTAATTGCAATTTTATTTAATAATTCTTTATCATTACTAGATATTGACTCCGCCATTTCATTTAAAAGTTTTTGTGCCTTCTCATTAGCCATGCTATAACCTTTGGTAATAACAGTTGGATGTATATTTTGATCAAGAAGTCTTTCTGCGTTTTTTAGAAGTTCTCCTGCAAGAATAACTGCAGTTGTAGTTCCATCTCCTACTTGTTCATCCTGAGTTTTTGCAACCTCTACAATCATTTTTGCTGCTGGATGTTCTATTTGCATTTCTTTGAGGATTGTGACACCATCATTTGTAATAGTAATATCACCTAAAGAATCGACAATCATTTTATCCATTCCCTTTGGACCAAGAGTTGTACGCACTGTTTCTGCAACAAGCTTTGCAGCCATAATATTATTTCTTTGTGCGTCTTTTCCCATATACCTTTGGGTATTTTCTGGTAAAATATAAATTGGTTGTTGTGATGCCATTTTGTTCGTGTTTTTCTTTTAAAAGGAGCTATATAAGGTTTTTGGAGCTTTGATTTTGATGTAATTAATGTTCTATTTTGTTTTTCACTATAGAAATCTTTTTATATGACATCAGATTCAAAAATTAAAATTATGTTTTTTGGAGGGATGTACGTGGAAGAAGATAAATATGGAATGGATGAAGACGAAGACTTAAGCAATGATGACTTTTTAGATGATTATGAGGATGAAGATTTTGCTGGTGAAGATGAAGACTCTGAGGAGGGGTCTTAATTTCTTTCTTTTTTCTTACTTTTTTTCTTTTAAAATTAAGGCGCTATTTTCTCTAAACATCCTGGCATAAAATCTACTTTTGGTTCTGAAGTTATGAGAACGGATTCATAGTTTTTGATAAGATCTGGGAAGGAATCTTTTATTTCACGCATAAGTTCATTAAATCTCTGGAAATCCTTTACTTCAAATTCTATTTCAAAGTCCCAAGGTCCTACACATGTCACTATATTGAGGATGTTTTGTTGTTGTTTACAAAATTCTATCAGTTTATTTTGTTTTTCTGAGGTTATATTTTTAAGGTAAATAAAGGCTTTAAAGAATCCATAATTAAATTTCTTTAAATTTGGGGTAATTCTAAAGGCTTGTATGATTTCTTTTGTTTTGAGTTGTTGGATCCTATACTGTGCTACCTTGGGACTTATTTTTGCTTTTTTTGCAATTTGGATGAGTGGAAGACGAGCGTTTTTTGCAATGATTTTGAGAATTCTTATGTCTTTTTCATCAAGTTCTAAATTTTCTGGTTCCCCGCCCACTTTACTTCCTTTGGTTGTTTTTTTGCTTTCTTCTTCAGTAAACCATTTTCTACTCCATTGAAGATTATACTTCGTAATTGTGATTTCCTTCTTTAGAATATATTTACTAAATTTATTAAGAATAACCTCTAGAATTGTATCATTGAAATCGATCACGTTTTTTGCCCAACATCCAATCATCATATCCCATGAACCGGAGGATGTTGCAATCCAAAAAATTCTTTCTTTAGAGAGTAGATAATGAATAATTTCCTTTTCTTTCTCCTTGGTAAGGTTTTGAAATTGAAAATAGATTTTATATGCCACATAACCTAACTTCGAAAGATCAAGAATTGTATAGTACTGAGCAATTATCTCTTCTTGTTCTAGTTTATTTATTCTATAATGGACTACTTCTTTACTTGTTTTGAGTTTTTTTGCTAAATTGGTAAGAGTCTCTCTTGAGTTCTCGTCAAGATATTCTAGTAATAGTTTATCCTTCTTGTCCATATTTTAATAAAAACTCTTTTACTATATAAATATTCTCCTTTTGTTAATAATCTCATTCGTAAGTCTTAATTATCCAGTCTTTTGCTGACTTTCTAAGACCTTGGAGGTTTAGACATGAATATTTGGCAAAGAGTAAAACAGTATCTTAGTGGAGGCGAAGAAAAAAGAGTAGTAGAAGAAAAAATAGATCCTACAAATGATCCTATGCAAATCTTTTTACAACCAGATCATTTAGAACGTTTTGTTCGAAACTATGGCTTTCAACGTTTTCCGGATCATAGAGATGATGTCTATGGTACAGATGTTCTACGTGAACCTGATGGAAATGGCTCTTTTGTTGCACTTCCAGAGCATGTCAATATGTATCAACGTGGGGTTGAGCAAGATGCTCTTGTCTTTCGAATGTCTGGGCCTATGTATATTCGAGTAAAGGGAGAGTTTTTGTTTTTTGATCCGAAAATGCCTTTCTTGAGTTTACGATATTTTCATTTTCAAGACTTTACTGATATTATGCATGAGAAACCTTTTTTTGCTGAGCCTATGAATCTTGGATCTCTAGAAAGTAGAGTAGATTTGATTGAAAAGATAAAGACTGGAGGTATTGTACATGTACACTCTCCCTAAAAAACCTCTTCCTGAAGTTTTATCTGAAACTCAAAAAGTCTATAATCGCTCTGTGGGGCTTTGGAAGGATGAGGAAGTTCTTGCTGATTTGGAACTTGAGAATCCTTATTTTGGAACAGATTTAGGAGTTCATCTTTTTAGGTCTGCTACTTCTCTTGAAGTGTATATAGACCACTGGAATCTTGTTCATTCTTCTCTTCCTTTTTATGCAAATATTGTAAAGTTCTTTTCAAAAGAAACTTATGATACACTCTGTGCTGATGCTAGAGATCATCTGGGAAGAGAAATTCTTGCTCTTGCACAAGAGTATGAAAGTGATGCAGAATACTGTGCTTTAGAGCAGCCTGTCATTCATTTAGCTTTTCTTATGAGAAGGCCTGAAGATAGGTATAGAACGAGTGTTGATATTGATCTTTGGAATAGATGTGGTAGAAAGGTTATGGCTGATTTTTTACGAGATCTTCATTCCTATAAGCCTTAAAATTTATTTCTTTTTCTTTGCTTTTCTTTCTGCAACTTTTAATTTTTCAACAACTGTACGTTCAGAAATAATTGCAGAGTTTCCCGAAGGATCTTCAATGACTATTTTTAGTGGAATTTCTCCCCATTTTACTTTTCTTATTTTTTTGAGAAGATTTTTTGCAGTTGTCTTTACATCATCTTCTTCACTGTTATCTCGTTCATCTTCAATGACTTTCTCAAATCTTGCAAGAATACCTTCAATATTAGAAACATAACCTTCTGATGCTGGACCAGGAGTTACTGTCATATGTAATTGAGGAACTTTAATTGTTGCTTCAGAGGATTTTACTACGCGGATATTCATATCTTCTTCTTTTTCAATAGTAAATGTTAATCGACAGGGATCTTTCATTTCTTCTGCTTCAATATCAGCCTTATGAAAACCACAGCCTTCACAATGCATAGAAAAAACAAATGTTTTCCCAAAATATGGAATTTCCATTTCATCTTCTGTTAAACTTAGTTTCTTTTCTAAGCAAATAGGACATGTTTCGCCTTTCATTGTATCTGCCATAGTGTACAAAATATCAGAAATAGTTTAAAAGCTTTACTCTTAAGAAATCTAAAGTTAATTTAAAAAATAATTAAAGTAAAAAAGAAGAATTTATTCAACAATGGTTTGTGCAGAAGCAACTTTTGTTGGACTTCTATCCACAGAAGCAAAGTTTGGCGTCGCAACAAGCCAATCTTCTCCAAATCCAGCAATATCTCCATCAATTGCATCACAGGTTTTTTTCAATTTGTTTACTACTCTTTTCAACTCGATAATATCCTTATCCTTTATAGGTTTAATATTGACAAGCGCAATAGTATATCCATCTCGTAATGCATCAAGAACTAATTTCACATCTTGGAATTCTCTGATTATGAAGGGTTTTACTAATACCTTTGATTTCTTTGCTGGTTGTTGTTCACTATCTATTTCTAAATAGTCTTCGCCAAATTCATCTGGAATGTCTTCTTCTCTTGTTGTTCCTAAAATTTTATCTTTGATTCGTAAAAAGGTTTCTTTCATTTTATGGAATCCTCCCGTTAAAGACCATTTATATTTGAAGAGATTTAAATACATTTCTGTAGTAGCGAAGCAGGTGTTAGAGAATATAGAACTTAATGCCTTTCTAATTGACTCATAATATTCCAAAGTTGAGGTCTGATATAAGAAGGAATATTTGGATCATCGGATAAATCATCTAGTTGCTGAAGAGCTTTATTTGCACGAATACTTTTTTCTAATGTTTTCTCTTGAAGAGCAGCAATTGCACTTTCAATCTTGAGTTTCACATTCCTTGGAATGGTATCATCCTCAATTATAGCCAATAATTCTTCAATGAGCTCTTCCATCTTTGTCCACATGTTTTTCTAACTCAGCCATAACTTCAGCTTGGAGTTTTTTTGCTTTTTCTTCAGTTGCTTTTTCTTGCTTTTCAAGACTTTTTATACGAAGATCTAAGATATCCTTTCGTTCTTTTAAGTCTTTACTTAACTTTTCCTTTTCAGAGTGAAACATCACTGTGCCTACAATTTTATAGACTGAACCAGAAGATATTTCTAATTCTTTTAAAGCATTTTCAAGCTCTAACATTTGTGATTGGATATTACGTTTTTGTGTAAAAAAACTATGTATATGTTGCTCAAAAAGTTGTAATTGAGCCATCTTTTCCTGCGTATCATTTGCAATATCCATCCTAAATTGCCTTCAATGTTGTAGGAATAGAACGTTGTTTATATAGAATCTTACTTCCACAATAAGGACAGCGAATTTTCTTTTTGACATATTCACTTTTTACTGCTTTTTCACAAGTGAAACATTTGTATTCAACCATTTTTTACTCTCCTACTTTGTATGCTTTTCCTGTAAATTTTGAATCGCATTTTTTACATTGAAAGATACCAACAGACATTCTTTTTGCTGCAGGTCTTGAACAGTATGGACATTTTTGTGGTGCCTTTTGTATTTTCTCGACTGTTAGAACTTTTGCTTTTGTTCGTTTTCCATATCGTGCACCAAAACGTGCAACGGAACCTAATTTTTTTGCCATGGTATAGATTTTAGTTTTTCAGCTCTTTAAATAGTTTTTGGCTTGGTTGAGAGTATTTTTGTTCAGTTAAGACTTCTTTTAAAGGAGTTTTTTGAGAGAAAAAGGTGTAAGAAATGAGGATGCTCGGATTTGAACCGAGATATCCAGGTCCCAAACCTGGAATTCTAACCAAGTTAAATTACATCCCCGTTAGTGAGAAATTTGGATTATTTAAATAGCTATCGCTCTTTTATTTTAACCAGCCAATTTCACTGTAAAATTTGGAGTTGTCTTTTGATAAAATACTAAATCTTAGAGTTTTTGTAATTGTTCCGTCTTTTCTTATAGTTCCAGTTCTAATTTTTACAGTTGTTGTATTAATGCCAAACTTCCTTAGTAGCCACTTGATCTTATCAAGAAAGACTACCCCTTCTTTGATTAGTTTTTCTTCTTTATTTTGGCTAAAGGATATTCTAGGATTTGGTCGGTCATATTCTTTATTACAGCCTTCACATAAATATGCTATTTTGATATATTCTCTTGCAAACTCCTTATTTTTTGAGATCCACTCTGGAATCCGAAAAGAAATTAAGGCCTTATCTCCTTTTGGAGTTCCGACTTTATATAAAAAATTTGCAACTTCTCTATTAAAAAACCAGATTCTATAATTATTATACTTATTATTTGTTTTATCTATCTTTTTTGCGGTGATATTAAATTGTTTTATCATCCAGTGCTCAAATATCAATAATTCTTGTATGTTATTTGAGGAAACATAAATCGTTTTTAGATCCTTTGAAAGATGCCCATCAAAAGTTACATAACTGATTATTTTTGTTAGAGTCTTTGTTTTTTCTTTTTGTTTGTTTGTTAATTGTATGCAAGGACTTCGTCTTGCAATGACTAAACCGGCATTTTCCTTGGCGGCATTAAAGGAACCAAACTCTGTTACACATTGTTGATAAAACCTAAAAGAAACGTCTCTTTTTCCTATGGATTTCTTTTCTTTTGCTTTTTGTTGGAGTTCTTGTATGAGCATTCTCTCCTCTAAGAAAAATCACTTTAAAAGCTTGGTGCGCACCCGTGCCGCGTATCCATCGAGAAAAAGCTTATATAGGTCTTATTTTACAAAGTAAAAATTACTGATAATTTTCTTCACTAGGAAAATATCCTTTTGGTTTAGGTCTAGGAGTAAGTCTTGGAGAACTGGGTCTAATCCCATCTGCTTGAAGATAGTAAATATCTGTTTTTTTCTTTGTAGGTTTTGGTTCTTCAAAATCAGGATTTGGTCCAATGTTACTTTCTAAATTTTCTTCTAATCCTTCTGTAACAAAGAAAACCAAATTATCAACGAGACTCTTCAAATCAGCTATGCACATACGTTAGAATTCATATTTTTTTTGAATGTAGTTTAAAACAACCTCTTGCTTTATGTATTTTTGTTGTATTTCTGAGGATAGGGATTCAAAGTCTTCAACCATTGTTCTACAATCTTTTTCTTGGCAATGACAAGGCATGGTCCATTCTGTGTCTACGCTTGTAGAATAATCCCAAGTAATTTCTTCATCTATAGAAATATCTTTGATAGCTATAAGAAATTTATCTTCTTTTATTCCTGCATTAGGATTGCAAGAATGATTTACTAGGACTCCTGGTTCTTTCAAATCCATGTAAAGATCTTCTTCTATTTGTAGAGCATTTGCTGCATCTTTATCTGATCTTTGGTCAACATCATCTTGCGTGATGATTGAGCCGGTAAAATGAAGAATTGTTTCTCCTTTAGAAATATTTCTTGTTGCAAATAGACCACGACCAAAGCGACATTGTTTTGTTGTAAACATTTTTTAAAAAAGAAAAAATTATTTCTTTGCTGCAGGTTTCGCTGGTGCTGCTGCCTTTGCTCCAGCTGCAGGTGCTGCTGCTTTTGCTCCAGTGACTGGTGTTGCTGCCTTCGCTCCAGCTGCCGGTGCTGCTGCAGTTCCTGCTGCTTTCTTCGCTGCATCTGCCGCTGCTTTTTCTTTCTTTACAGCTTCCATTTTTGCAAGCTCTCCAGAGAACTTCTTTTGCATTTCTCCAAGTTGTTCTGCAAGTTGTGATCGTTTTTCTTTTATAACATCTATTTTTTCAGATTGAATGAGTTTATCGTAGACACCCTTATCAATTTCAGGATTGATATCTCGTGCAATTTTTCCTTCAACAAGAACACCCATTGCGTTACAGGATCCTATAATAGTTTTTACTGCCGCTTTTAATGAACCTGCAGAAAGAGAATCTTGTTTCATCTTTGCAATTTTAATACAATCTTCCAATGCAATATTTCCTACTTTGAGTTTATTATGAATACCAGAACCAGATTTAATATTGAGTTCTTTTAAAATTAAGCCAGAAGCTGGAGGAGTTCCCACAGTAATTTCAAATGCTTTTGATTCTGTATCAACAATGATTTTGATGGGAACTTTCATACCTGCAAATGCAGCTGTTTTTTTATTGATCTCTATAACAACTTGCCCAATGTTTACTTTTAATGGACCAAGTGCAGGACCAAGGGGAGGAGCAGCAGAAGCTTTTCCACCTTCAACCAATGCTTCTACAGTTTCTTTTGCCATCGTGTCTGAGAAAAACTAGGGCTTTATAAGACTTTTGGCTGTTTTTCCAAAAATCTTCCGTTTTTTCTTGGAAAGTCTTTATGAATTTCATTTATCTGGTATGTTTTATGAAGATTGTTTTTAGTATTCATTTGAAAGAAAGATTGGACTTTAGAAAAATCTCTGAAGAAGAAGTTATAGATACTATTCGTTTTCCTTTTCACATAACCAAAAATCATGGGAAACACTTTTATCAGAAAAAGCTTCAAAGAGGTATGATTGAAGTTTGTTGTGAAATAACAGAAAGGGATATAAAGGTTATTACAGTCTATTGGGTATAGGAGAAAAATGGAAATTAGCTATGATAAAAATGTTGATGCAATGTATATACGATTGCGTAAAGGAGACTTTGCTAAAAATAAAGTTATTGATGATTTAACTATCTTTGATTTAGATTCTAAAGGAAACTTGTTAGGAATAGAACTTCTTGATGCAAGCAAACGTTTTTCTAAGAAATCCTTGCAAGAAGTGCATGTTAAGGATATGGTTCTTGTGAAGTGAAAAAATATTATGCAGAAAGTAGGGTAAGTTTTTCTTTTTGATAGGCATACGCTTTTGTTATAATTTCATCATATGCTTCTCTTGCTCTACGAAGACCTTGTTCAATAAATTTTGCTGATGCAGCTCCATTTGTTTGTAGGATTCCTAGTCTAAAATAAGCTGCTTCTACTGTAAAATCTAGTGATTTTAATAGATGACAGGGAGCATCTTGGTCTTTAACATCTCCAATTTCGAATGCACCAGTTATAAGCCCTAAAGTTATTCTCCTGGATTCTGTAAAGTCTCCTTCTAAAAAAAATTCTAATCCCTTTTCTATACGCT
>CAYHUV010000014.1:0-15263 GCA_964359695.1 Candidatus Woesearchaeota archaeon | reverse complement strand
AACCACTTTAATTTATTTTCTTGCAGGAGTCTTGAAAGCAAAAGGAAAAAATGTGGGTATCATTCGTGAGGTTGCACGCGCCTGTCCCTATTTCAAAGGCTCCCATGGAAATGTCCTTGCACAAAACTGGATTTTACTCACACAAGCACAATGGGAGAGAGAATTTGAAGATACTTATGATTATGTTCTATGTGACCGCAGTGTTGTGGATAATTATGTCTATGCACAAGAGGCCTATAAAAAAGAAGAACAAATAATTCCTTCCTGGTTAGAGCCTTTTGTTTTGCATCATGCAAAAACCTATAACTATTTGTTTAAGACCCCTGTCTCTCCTTATGGTTTGATTGAAGATGGTGTTCGTTCTGTAGATCGTAATTGGCAAAAAGAAATGGATATTAAGATAAAAGATTATTTGAAAGAAAAAGCAGTACCTCACATTGAACTTCCTGTTTCTGATTCAGAGAATTACAACGATGTAATTGATTATGCAACACGTCAGGCAAAATTCATGGCGAACAAAATTGTAGATATGGATGTACAGAAGCGAATTTTTGAAGAAAAGTATTATTAAGGTACATTTATATAACTCTTCTTTCTCATTTTTCATATGAAAAAAGCGATAGCATTACTCAGTGGCGGCCAAGATTCTCCTGTGGCAATTGATCTCTTAAAGAACAAATTAGAAATCATTGCAATTCATTTTCATCAGATGCCACTTACAGACGAGCAAGAAATAGATAAGGTAAAACACTTACAAGTACAATTAGGAGTAAAAAAACTATATCTTGTTCCTTTTGCAGAACTTTTCAAAGAACTAGTCACCAAATGTGAACACAGGTATTATTTTATTCTTTCAAAAATTGCAATGTTAAAAGCCGCAGAAATGATTGCTGAAGAAGAAGGGGCAGAATTTCTCATAACTGGTGAGAATCTTTCTCAAGTATCCAGTCAGACTTTAAGCAATCTTGTATCAATTTCAAAACCAATAAACAAAATAATTCTTCGTCCATTGTTAACTTATGATAAGATAGAAATTATGAATCATGGACGAGAAATTGGGACTTATGAAATTTCAAAAGGCCCTGAAATGTGCTGTCTTCTCGGTCCGAAAAATCCTGTTACAAAATCTAATCCAGAAAAGATACAAATAGAACTTGAAAGAATAAATATTGATTCACTGATAAAAGCACAATTTAAATTAACAGAAACCATTATACTTTAAATAGAAGAAGCTCTTGTATAAACTAAAAGAGGTGCATTAATGAAAATAAAAATTATATTGTCTATTCTAATTTTAATCTTCATCCCATTAGTTTCTGCACAAACAGTAGATGAAGAAATTTCTCAACTTATTTCCTCTGCAGAACAATATGAAATGGGAAATATGGATTATTTAGAACTTCTCATTCAGGCTTCACTTGCAAGAGAGAATGTCAATGAAATTTTAGGAAGTTTTAACACTGATCAAGAGGGTCCATCAGGTATCACGGCAGAAGCTGCGGAACAATATTTTGGCATTCCAAAAGACTACACAAATCATGCATGGTCAAGTTCTACTGATAATGAAGTAAAATTAAAAGAAGAAATACCTCGGTTTGAAAAAATCCTTTTTGATGGGAAGCGTGTACAGATGAGCTTTAATGCATGGCCTCACATATATGATAATAATGGGGAACAAACAGTATATTATTGGACAGATTTTCAAGTAAAATATAAAAAAGAATTAAATATGGATATTGATGGAACAATTGCAAATATTAAGTCCTCAGGAGATTCTTATTTACAAGGTTCAGGCTCTGCATCAGAAACTGCAAAACTCATAGTAATCGCTGAGAGAGAATTAAGACAGTATGCAGAACAAAATAAAGAAAATTGTGAATCTGTCATGAGTGATCTATTTTCAGGAAGCTTACAAAGCAATGAAAAGAGTGAACGTTGGAATGTTGATTTTTATGAAGGAGAGTCTTTAGATGTCACTATGGTAGTAAGTATGCCTGAGTGTTCTGAGTCTTGTCAATGGCCTTGGATCAATATTTGGTTTAATCCTAAATCAAATGAACCTATGGATTTTAGTGGTAGTGAATCTGGAGAATATACCCAAGACAGTTTTCCTGATTATACAATAGAACAATTAGAAGCAGAACTAACAACAACATTACAAGAAATGCAAGCACAAATACAAAAAATTGATGAAGGTGAAGTAAGCTGGAATTCAATATCAAATAATCAAGATAAAATAAATGCATTAAACGAAGTTCTCAGTGAACAATATTATAATAAAGATGATAACTCTGATGATAAAGAAGCATTTGAACAAAGAAAATCTCAATTAAAAAACATAGTTTCTGAATTAGGTTCTATAGAAACCGAAACAGTGCAGGAAAGAAGATATGAACAAAGATTAGTTACAAATACAGTAGAACGTCAAGATGCTTGGTGTCAAAATACTAATGAAGTTTCTTGTAATCTCCAGGAAGAAGCTTGTATTGCCGGTGCATGTACTTATGCTCTTGGTGGTTTAGAAGATTGTGAAAACGAAATAGATGATGATGAAGACACAGTTGTAGATTGTAATGATCCCGATTGTGCAAGATCTTGTGGAACTTTTTGCCAAAGTCTTTGTGGAGGAGATTGTGGACAATGTCGTAATGATTGTTATGAAACTTCCTGTAATGAGTGTTGGAATTGTGATCGTGAAAATAATGATGAATTCTGCAATGAACTTTGTGAAAGTTCTGGTTGTAATGTATGTAGCGAAAACTGTAATCAACAAAGCTTTTGTGCAGATTGTAATGCCTGTCAAGAGTCAATTCAGGCTATAGAAGTAAATGATTGTGTAGAAGAATGTTCTCCTTGTACAGAATGTCGTGCACAATATGAAAATTTAGAAGATGCAGATGAGGGTTGTGCCGAAACTTGTGATCCTTGTACAATTTGTAAAGCTCCTTCATTGAATGCTGCATGTTATCAAGTTTGTGATGAAATTTCTTCTGGAATAGAAAATACTGTTTGTTATGGTCTCTGTGATGATGGGGTGCTTTTTATTTGTAATGGTCAACAACAATATAGTCCATGTACAGATACAACTTATATTTGTGATGGAACAATACAATCATTTCCTTGTACAATTTATTCCTGTAACACAGAAGAAGGTATACAAAAACAAACGCTTCCATGTGGTGAAGAGTTTTGCGGAGAAAATCAAGTGTTAGAGGGGACTATATGTACATGTATGGAAGGATATTATGATTGTGATAATAATGGGGCTTGTACTGATACCTCTCCATGTGGAGGAGAAGAAGAAATATGTAATGATGGTCTTGATAATGATGGAGATCAATTATTTGATTGTCAAGATATTTCTGTATGTGAAGCACAAGTTTGTTCAGAAAATAGCCTCTGCCATGAAGGTTATTGTCTTACAATAGAAGAGCTTTCTGTTTGTGCTGAAGGGGAGGTTCTACAAAATAGAGTTTGTAGAAAACTTTGTTCAAATCAGGAAGATTGCACACAGACAGAGTTTTGTTCTTATGGATATTGTGGTAACAAAATTTCATGTATAACAACTGAAGATTGTACAATAAATCAAGAATGCCAAGAGGGATTTTGTGAAGATTCTGTTTTAGAAGAAGGTCCTCTTGAAACAGGACAAGCATGTAATTTAGAAAGTGATTGTTCTGGAGAGAGGGATATTTGTTCTAATGGCCTTTGTAAAGAAATTCCTCTAGAGAATTATAATTTTCTTGTAGAAGAAGGCTTTTTAGTTCCATCAATTGAACCTGAACCAATAAATAAAGAAATAATTTTAGAAATAATTGAAAAAGAAAAACAGCCTATTGAAGAACAGCCTATTGAAGAACAGCCTATTGAAGAACAGCCTATAGGAGACTCAATAACAGGTTTTATCATTTGGGCAACATATGCAAATACAGTGACTGGAAGAGTTGTATCAGAAATATGTACAAGTGATGAAGATTGCAGTGAAAATCAAGGTTGTGATAAGTTTAGAGGGGAATGTTATTGTAAAGATATGTTCTTTGATTGTAATCAAGATGTAAACGATGGATGTGAATCTTCAGATGCAACTTGTGGAGGAACACGAGAACTCTGCCCAGGTGGTTGTGGAGATAATCAATACTGTAATGAACAAAGAGGAAATTGTGATTGTAATGAAGGGTACTATAATTGTGATGGTATCTGGTGGGATTGTGAATCTGCAACAGAATGTACATCCTGTACCAGTAATGAAGATTGTGCACAGCCAACATGTTCTCCGAATAATGCCGCTACAGTAATTAATTTTGCTTGTATGAAAGGATCTAGTTGGCAAGAAGATAAAGGGGCTCTTTCATTTTCTGGTGGTTGTACAACATATACAAATGGAAAAGTAGATTCTTGGATTCATTTTGACAGTTGGGGAGAGCCATTTGATGAAATAAATAATTATAGAGGGGAAATAGAATCTGGTCTTGGAGATGAATGGTGCAAACAAGAAAAAGAAAATGCTTTTCGTCAACGTGCAGAAATTGAGAACTCCTTAAAGGATCAAGCATTTATGGAGAATCTTTTCGCACAATTACTTACAGAAGATACAAAAGAATGGGAAACACATACCTCTGCTATTTACAGTATGTATTGGAGTATTGTCGAGAATACACGCCAGCTTGCAAGAAGTTCACAATGTTTAGGAGAAGAATATCCTACAGTAACACCATTAAAATTAAATTATGAGTTTGAAGCGGGAAGCATTGAAATTTGGGAAGATACAGCATCTGCTGAAGAATTTGAGATGGATGTATTAACACCATATATGAAATTAGGAATATTTCCCCCAAAAGAACTAGTAAGAGAAGAATTTAGAAAAGCTGCTGTAGAAGGCCATTTTCCAGGCCCTGAAGGTGAACAAGCTGGTCCAAGTGCTAAAGACTTAGAAGAGATGCGTGCAGATCCTAGAAAAATGGAATATATAAAAGATCTAACTTCTGAATATGAAGATGGTTCTCTTGATACAAAGATAACTATAACAGATGAAGGAGAATCTCTATTTATAGTAGATTTCTCAATATCTGAAGAAAATCTTTTTCAGATAAAACCTGTAAAGACTTATGAAAAAGAAGCAGATATAACTGTAGAAATAGATTTTGATTTCATTTATAATTTAATATCAGAAGAAGAGAAAGATGCTAGAATCGAACATCCTGAATGGGTAGAAGATTCATTTCAAGAAGGCTTTGGTGAAGTAATTGATGGTGGGTTTGCTATTGCAAAAATTACTAGTGGTTTTGTAACTGGAGATATTTCAGTTTCACCAATCTCAAAAGTTGGAACAGCAATGGAACTTCTTGGGCATATGCTCGGTGGAGGCAATTAGTTTTTTAGAAACTTTTATTAACTCCAATAACTAGCTTAAAAAAATAATAGGGGAGAAATATGGGTGAAAGGTTGTATAGTAAATGGATATTCATAACAGTTGTTTTCTTATTCACAATATCTTTTCTTAATTTAGTCTCAGCAAATAATTATAGTTCAGAGTTAAGTTTTATTAGTGCAGAGACAGTCTATACAATTGGAGAAAGAATAGAAGTTAAAGGTTCTCTTTACCTATCAAATTATTCTACAAATGACTCTTTGGTTACAAATCATTCTTCTGTGGTAAATGCTCCCTTAAATTTTTCTATCATTAACAAAACAAACAACGCTCATATAGCCAGTTATATTATTAATACTACATCTGATGGAAGTTTTTATTCACGAAGTGACTTTTATCCTACTGCAGTATTAATCTCTGCACCATCAAGTACTGGTACTTATTGGTTAAGATTAAATTATACTGATCTGAATAATAATACTTGGTGGGCACAGAACGAAATTCTAGTAATTTCGACGGCTGTTGATCTTCTTGAAGTAAAAACCAATAAAATTTCTTATAAACCCTCTGAAGCAATGAGTATCCTTGCAGAAGCAATTCGTGAAGTTGGTGGAAGCAGAGTCTATCTTCCAAATATAACTGTTAATGGTTCTATTCAAAATAGTTCAAAATATATATTAGAAAATTTCTCTTGTATAACTGGATCAACAGGAAAGTGTACAGTCACTACAACAGCGCCAACTTCTTTGGGATCTTATTACTTAGAATTAAATAACTATAAAGCATTTTCTTATTTCAAAGTAGAATCCTTCAAGGGGAATATTATTATGAAGGATAAATTGGGAAAATCAATAAGAAACACTTTTTCTACAGGAGAGGATGCATCCATAGAAGTTAACATTCCTAGTTTAACAAGCTCTACAGATGTATATATTTTTACAGGAACAGTTAGAGATAGCAGTGGTAATATCCTAGAAAATGTTAGTTCTACAAATCTAATCCAAAATAACTCTTTTACAAATAGGTATACTTGGACATTGCGTGCAACAAGTTTTTCAGAGGGGAAATATAATGTTTTAATTAATGTTACAGCTCCAAATAATAATCTAATTCAGTTAAAAACTTCTTTTGAGTTAAGAGACTGGTCTTTATCAGTAAAAAAAAGAGATACAAATTCAAATTTTATCTATGAATATAGCGCATTTCCAAATGAAACTGTAAATCTTGAATTTTATCCTACATATAGAACCAATGGTTCAATAATATCTACAATAAACGTAACAAGTGCTGTAAACATAACTCTTTATGATTCATTTAATAATATTCGTGCAAAAACAAATGCAACATGGAACTCCTCTTGTTCAGAAAAAGGCTGTTATCAATTTGCAGTACAACTTCCAAATATGACTGGAGTCTATTCTCTTTTAACAAAAGTAGCCTTTGATACAGACGATCAATCACAAACTAAAATAATTAATGTTATAAACAAAACTGTTTCTGCATTGCCAACAAATATTGATGGCTCTTTAAAAGATTTGTTTAATACAAATGAATATGTATATTTAACTTTAACTGCAAAAAACCAAACAAATGCAATCAATTTGACAAATGCAACAATAATTCGTATTACTTTTTCTAACGGATCAGAACTACCATATTCAGAAGTAGGAAATTATGCTTTAGTAAACATGTCTAATAATGTTTCTGAATGGACTTGGAATGTTTCTTCTCAAAGATTGAAATTAGATCCTCCAAAATATGGTGGTTTGTATAGTGTTTCTATTAATGGAGATAATAATACTGCCGCAACAGTTGCACGTTTTACAATGAATCCTTATGATATTTGTACCGCTACAAAAGATACAGTTGGTTCTGTAGGTTCTGGGAATTATTATGCTTATCAATTCAAAACATCAGATACAATTTATTTTGAATTAAAAATGTTCCAGGCAAGCAATCCTTTAGGAAGAGCTGCATTTGGTAATGCCTCAAATTCTTCATATGGTATGGACGTGGCTTGTACAGATTATTCTTCAACAAAACAAGTGGTAAATAATGCCACAATAACAATTGAAGAAGTAAAGAATATGGGTTCAGGTAAAAGTTTCGCATTTAATTTAACTTCATCTACATGTCATTCTGATAATACTAATGGTGCATATACTTGTACAGTTGCTCCAAATGGAACTTGGGATGGAGGTTCTTATGGAGTCAAATTTAAAGTAATTGGAGAGGATGGAGCAACATCTGATTTTGCTTATGGTAATTTTGAAGCACGTGCATTTTACATTTATGCTTATAGTAATTCTTGGTCAAACAAGCCTGCATCAAATATCTCTTTAACTATTGATATGTATGAAGCAGGAAGTAGTTGGTGGGCAAGCGTCGGGAGCGCAGGTTCAAAGGGAACAATTACTTTAGAAAAATTAGAATATATGGGAAGACAAGGGGAATGGATTTGGCCTCCAATTGATTATGATTATAATGTTACAAGAATAAATTCAACAACAATAAATTCTGGAAGAGGTACAATGAATTTAATTTATAATGCAACAAGGAATAATGAATGGGCAACTGGAACATATAGAGCTGTATTAAAAGGAGTTGATGACGAGGGAAATACAGATTATGGTTATGGGTATTTTGACATAAGACAGTGGGAAGTATATGGCTCTCCAGTGGATTGTACAGGCACGATTTGTGTTTCAACTTACAATATTAATAGTAAAGAGAATATAACACTTTATGTAACCATTATGAATGCAGGGGAATGGGGAACAAGTGGAACAAGCCTTGGTGGAAATGTTACAATCAAGGTAAAGAAAATTTCTGATTGTAGAAAATGGCCTTGTACAGACTTGAACTCAAGTTCTTATAATGCAACATCAATAGTAGTAAATAAATCAAATGGTTGGTATTGGGGAACTACGAACCTCAATAAAAATTATACAATTGCAATTAATACAACAACAGGTTCTTGGGGTACAGGATATTGGCAGGTAGTTTTAGATGTTAATGGAACACAAACTGGTACTGCTTGGTTTAATACTCTTGCATTCTATGCAGAAGCAATGCCTTCTGATTATAGTGGAACAATTTATAAAACCAGTATCAAAAACCAAGAAGCACAATATTTTAAAATAAGTACTTTAAAATATCAAAAAAGTGGAGGCTATTATTATACTAGTTACAATTTAAGTGATTACATAAATACAACAATAGATGATTTGACGTTAAATACTTGGGATCAAGCAACAGGGCAAACTAAACAATTTAATTATCCTGAAGATCTTAATGTTACAATAATAGTTAATGGTCTGTCATCAAATGCAACAGTAATTAATGGGACAAGTGCAATTAATATTACCCTCGCAAATGGGAGCAATTGGCAGACAGGCTACTATAATGGAGAGTTAATTTTAAGAGATACACAAAACCAAGTTGGAAATGCTTGGCTTTGGTTCCAAGTACAGCCTTTTAGAATTTCAGTTACATTAAACAGCACTTCTATAGATAACGATGCTTGTGTTGGAGGAACGCTCTATGTTTATGAACCTAATTATTATTCTGGAACATTGTTAAATGGGAATTATAATATCTCTAGTGTCAAGGAAGATATATGGTCCGGATCTTCTTATTCAACAACAACTTATACAAATTTTACTTCTGACAATTTCTCAAATCAAACAGCAATAAGCCTTTGCCCAAATAGTGGTGTATGGAGTGGAGGTAGTTGGGGAAATTATCATTATCTTAAACTAATTGTTCAGGATGCTTCTGGAAATAAAGAAATGGGATGGGTTTATTTTAGAACTGTTCCTTTCTCAATAACATGGGGTAGTATTATTGGTGGAACATCAGTTATCAAAACAAATCCTATTACTCTATCATTAAACTTTTCTAGGGCTTCAAATGGATCTGCAGCAACAGGGAATATAACTTCAATTTATCAATGGAATTGGGATTCTTATCAAGGAACAAAGAATACTTATGTATTCAATGTAGGTCAATGCTGGTCAAATGTTTCTAGTTCATGTAATATTACTGGAACAAAAAATATAACTATTTACCCTCTAAGTTCTGGTTGGAAGGAGGGGTATAATTATTTACAAGGGACTTTTATAAGCTCTACAGGTACAACTGTGGAGGATTATAATTCTATTTGGTTTAATAGTTTAGACACATATAATGGATATTGGTCAAATTATAATTCCTCAGGACAATGGCAATATGATTTTGCGCCCAATGATAATGTAAGCCTCACATTATATGTGCGTGATCAGAATCAAAATTCCATATCTGTAAATGTTACAAAAGTGGAGTATGCTTCTTCTTCTTCAACTTGTTGGGGTGAATATTGTAGGTCTTATACAACTGCTAATTATAGGATTGGATCAGGAACAAATACAACTAATTCTGGTTCTTCGGCAATTACAATCATTAAAGGAGCTTCAAATTGGACAAAAGGTACTATGAACATCCGTGCAACTGTGCAAGCAACGAATGGTACTGGAGGAAACAGTGTTATTAGTGGAGGATATGCATACATTAAAGATCTTACTCCTCCAATAGTAAATCTTACTTCACCAACAACAAGACAGAATTTTACTAGTTCTGCACTTCCATTAAATTGGACAACATCAGAAGATGCAAAATGTTATACTAATCTCTTAAATTTCCAAAGTTTCAGAAGTTGGTATTGTATACAATCTTCATATTATCCAATTAATGTTTCAGCAGATTATTGTAATACATCACTCTTCAATGGAACATCGTACTACTATGAATATATAAGTACTGATTATCGTTCCTATTCAAATGGTAGTAATTGGAATTGGGGATCACAAACAACAGGATTAACAACTGGAGGAACAACACATAATTATCAATTCAACATAAGTGATTTGAAAGCTCAAGATTATGGTTTACAAGTATATTGTTATGATGAAGATTGGAATATGGGATATGGCTGGACAGCAATACACATAAATATGTCAGGATAAAAAATGAAAAAACTACTAATTCCATTGATGATATTAATTTCTCTTAATTTAGTAGCTGCAACAGTAACTTTAGAAGTTACTGCATTTAATTGTAGCCCGGATGAAGTAACAGTCACAGAAGGTTTTTCTTGTACTGCAACTGTTGATAATACTGGAGACGAGACAGGATCTCTAACAACTGCAACATTATATTCAGATGCAGCAAATTGGCTTGAAGAATCTAGTTATGCAGAAACTGTTAATACAAATATTAATTCTGGGGCTTCAACAGATATTGTTTTTGAAGGTCTCCGAGCACAGAAATCGGGAGAGTTTGGTTTTTCCCGTATTACTTTAGATGAGGTATCAGATACATATCCTGCAGACAATAGTGTTAGCGTTAATGTTATAGATGTAATAACTGCAGTAAGTCAATCTGCAAATAGTGCTGCAGCTTCAACAGGAACTATAGACGCATCGGCACAAGTAACAGTTGGTGGAGATACAGATTTAGTCATTTCTTTTTCTGTAGTAAGTGGTGGTTGTGGTATTGGAAATCAAGCTAGTTCCTCATCTTTCTCTGATCTTTCTGATGGCCAATCTATTTCGCAAACATGGACTATTACTATGGGGACAAGTAATTGTGTTTATAGGATTTCTAGTGCAATAACAAGTAATCCATCAGGGACTGCAACAAAAACTGATAGTACTACAAAAACAATAACCTGTTCAGGTTCTGCATGTACAACAACACCAGTAACAGATTCTAGTTCTTCAAGTTCAAGTAGTAGTTCTGGAAGGGGTAGTGGTGTAGCAGGTGGAGGCAGTACAACTCCCACAGTAATAAGTAAAGAAGAAGATATTCCTAATCAAGCACCTGAGTACGCAATAGATGAGAATACTATAGATTTAGATAATTATCAAACCTGGACAAAAAGTGGAAAGACAAGTATTGGTAATTTACAGGAAGGACAAACAATAACTTTTACATTTGTTACAGGTTCTTTAGAAGAACAAGATTGGATTATAGTTGTAGAAGATATTGATATTGAAAATAACATGGTAGTTCTCTTCATTAAACAAGAAGATGGAGAATCGACAGAAATCAGAGTATCTCTTAATAAAGCAAATGGCATTGATTTAGATAAGGATGGTACTGTCGACGTAACAATAAATCTTTCTGAAATCCAAGAAAATGGCGTAACGCTGGATTTTGAGAAGACAAGTACATTTGTTGCACAGGAACAAAAGTTCGTTGAAAAAAAGAGATTTATAGGTTTGTTTGTGAGTTTAGGAATATTAGCAGTTATTCTTTTTTCTATAGTAATATATTTTTTTGTAAGAACAAAAGCACAACCTCTAAGAAAAGAAGAATCTCCAAGAAGACAATCTTCTAGATAATTCTAATAAATGGAATAAATTCTTTTATTTTTTAATAAGATAAGAAAAAAGCCTCAGCCGCGATTTGAACGCGGGACCTCTTGCTCTTCGGACCAACTTACCAAGCAACTTAGCGAATTTCTTCTGTGCTATACCAGGCTAAGCCACTGAGGCGTTATATTTTAGTTTTTTCAATAATATATAAAGATAACTATGTAGCATCTAAAATTTTAAAAAGCACAAATACTCATAAAAAATTATGTCAAAAGATCCAATTCAAGAATTAAAAGAAGATTTGCAAAAAATAGTACCATTATTTGACCATTTACGAAACGAAATTAACTCTTCTCGCCAGAGTGCAGCAACAGAAAAACTCAAAGAAATTCAAAATCAATTAGAAGATCTAAAAAGAAAAGTAAGTAGTAACTTTCATTGGTTGGCCACGCAAGAGCCTGTTCAGCAAAAAAAATCCTCTTCTTTTTTTGGGATAAAGAGATAGTTCTTAGTTAATTTACAAAAATTTTCTGTTCTCTTAGATAATCCTCTATAGCAGATCTTCTAGCCATTTCAAAGTCGAAACCTTCATTGTCTTGAAGAAATAATCCCCAAACAATTCCCTGAAAAGCTTTTTCCAATGTGGAATTATGGGTTTTTACAATATCCTCACAGGCTTGATGAATATTATTTCCATAAAATAAAATCTTTTTTTTATTGTCATGATTCAGTTCCTCTGGTAGATCTCTATATTGAAATGAGATGGCTTCAAGAAATTTCTGCATAGACTCTACATGGTTTAGTGATCTGGTTGTAACACTGGTCACATATGCACCTAACTGTGCCGACTGTAAACGTATGACACATACAGGCTGAGAAGAAAAAATTTCTAATTCTTCTAATCCTCTTTTTGGTGTTCTAACTAGACCAGGTAAAATTCTCTTCTTTTAATGGCTTCTAGTTTTTGGACAGTATATAAATCTAAGGGTGAGCCCCATGCAGAAACAAGAGAAAAACCATTATAACTATAATGAAAAAGATGCCCAATCAAATTTATTTGTATTCCATCAACAAGTTGCATAACAATCCTATCAACTCTTCCTTTTTAAAAATATAATGCGGGGAAAGGGATTTGAACCCTCGAACCCACTAAGGGACAGGATATCTTACTTGACTACACCTTTGTAGTCTGTCCATTAATGAATGGCTGGTCTTAAGTTTCACAAGCTTACAAATCTCTTTATAGGCTACCTGCGCATTTGACCAGGCTTTGCTCTAGAGAATGAAAACCGAGATTTTCATAAATCCCCGCATATTGCCTGGTCTATTACGAGAAACTAAATATCTCTTATAAATCTTTTGTTTGTTTTTTAGGAAGTAAAAGTTCATACCTTTGTGCCAGTGTTGTATGAGGGGGGCAATAAGAACATTTTTGATAAATTTGCCACTTTGTCAAATGCTTTATACTATCAAAACCAATCTCATTAATAAATCTAATAACCTCTCCTTTTCTTTGGATCATAATAGAGTATATTGGGTTTAAGTCTCTTTTACCTTTGTAGGCAGGTTTGAGGTAAGGATGAAAATCAAGCTTAGTAAGCATAGAGTAAATTTGTTCGATCACCTTTTTTGAAGTTAGCCCTAGTCTTATTCTAGCTTGATTATGTCTCTGATTTTGTTTTTTCACAGAGTAATTTTTATTGAAATATAAAGTTCCATCAGTATCAAAGATTCCTCTTAGAAAATATGGCCAGAGTTTAGGATTATTCCTGATTTCAAAAGGAATCTCCATATCAAGTTTGGAACCTTTTTTTAGGCCTAGTTTTAAAAAGAAATCTACAACTGTTTTATTAAAAACAAAAAAACCATACGAACTATTCTTTTCATATCTTTTGGGAAAAATATTTTTTCGTATCAATGGTTGAAAGATTAGTTTATTATAAAGAGGAACAATATAGTTATCATAATATTCCACTTCTTCAGTAATGTCTCCAGAAAGCGCATATTCAGAGTACTTATCTGTAACACTAATACAACCATCTCCCATATGAATACCTATAAGTTTAGCAAGTTCTAAAGAAATTTCCATACTTCTTACAGAGTAAAACCATTTATAAGCCCTGCGCGCACACCCTGCCAAACGTGTCCATCTGTCCATAGGCTCATATTCAACACGTATAAGGCTTGTATATCAATTTAATTTTGTCCAAGACAAGAACTATCGCAGCAGAGCTCAGGAATAGATGGATCCAAAAAAAAGAAAAAGATTGGAAGCCTCAACTTGGGGAGGGAGAACTTCCAACCTGTGAAAGTGTATGCAAGTATTTCTATATCTACTATCCAAATTTGATTTATAAATAACAAGAACACACCATCCATAACACCTTTCCACAAGACTTATAAATGAGCAGTTTTGCACAGCAACTAATGATTTTATTGCTTAATGGACCATATTGGTTCCGTGGGATTGATGCACTTTTTGGCTTAGTCTACATCATAGTAACTTTACTAATCGCAGCAATGTCTTACAAGGCATTTAAGGTTACTGGTGAAAAGAAATACTACTATTTCAGTGCAGCTTTTGTTTTGATGAGCATTTCTTTTCTCATATATTCATTAATTAATATTGTATTGACTATGCACCTTTCAAACACCTTAACAAACATCCTTACTCAATTTGATTATGGTTTTTTATTACACATGATGTTTATGTTTGCAGCCTTAACACTTTTGTTAGTGGTGACATTAAAGATTGAGCAGAAAAAAGTAATTATTTTACTATTTACTTTGATGCTCTTATTCACAATTTTTTCCTATCAGTATTACATTAAATTCCATATCATTTCATTTTTACTATTATTCTTCCTGGGTCATCAGTTTTATACAAATTATTTAGAAAAAAGGAATTTCAATGCAAAGCTAGTTTTTATTTCATTTTACCTTTTAGCATGTTCACAGGTATTTTTCTTGGCAATGGTTTATTTTAACCCTATTTTTTATGTGGTTGCGGATATTTTACAATTGCTGGGTTTTTTAGTCTTATTTTATATGTTTGTGAGGGTTTTACAATATGGGCGAGAGAAGAGAGAAGCTTGATATTATTAAGGACATCCTAGAAGCCATTCGAGATAAAGGTGGGACTATAAAACCTACTCATTTATTGTACAAATCAAATTTGTCTCATGATTCTATGAAACGTTATGTTGCAGAACTAATGGAAAAAGATATGGTTGGAGAAAAAGAAGAGAAAGAGGCAAAGAAATATGTTATTACAAATAAAGGCCTTAAATTTCTTACTGATTATCAACAAATTAAAGATTTCACAGATTCTTTTGGTTTCTAAATTCGGAAGATTTTCCATTTCTTAAATCTAGCAATTGTTAAGACAGTATTTTATGGTAATTAAAATCTGTTATAACATAAGTAATCAAAGAATTGGATAAGATTTTGAATTTATAATAATTTTAAACTCCTTAAGACAAGAATTTAATATACAAAATATAATGCATATAATTATTTGAATCTGAATTTACATAGAA
>CAYHUV010000013.1:0-15309 GCA_964359695.1 Candidatus Woesearchaeota archaeon | reverse complement strand
GAATGGTATTGTGAAGAGAGTGATGGACATCTTTATGTTATGGATGATCAAAATTATTATTGTGAAACAGAGCTTGGTTTTGGTTATGTTTGTAGTAATGGCGTTTGTGTAGATTCTGCTACTCTTTGTGATGAAGCGGCTTGTGATGCACTTGGATATCTTTGTAATACTGATCCTACTGTTAATGATTGTTATACTGAATGTTCTTCTGGTGGAGCAGAATGTGCAACTGATTATGTTTGTAATTCTGGAAGTAATATCTGTGTAGAGTGTGAATTTGAAACTGATTGTGATGCTGGACAGGAATGTGATGCAGGAGTGTGTGTAGAATTGGGAGAATCTGGTCCATTTGAGGCTCCTTCTTTTGGAGATGATGAAGAACAAAATATTTTTGTACGTTTCTTTACTTGGTTGTTTACTTGGGAGAGAGACTGAAAAGTTTTATAAATATGAAATGTCTTAATCTTTTTGTAAGGGGATGAGAATATGATTTTAGATCTGAAAATAGAACAGCAAGTTCGAGATCGTATTGAGAATTATCGTGCACATGGATGTTCTGATGAGAAAATTAAAGAGGGTCTATTAAAAACTAATTTAGATTCTATAACTATTTCTAATTTAATGCAAAATTCTACTGTTCAAAACACTTCAAAGCCTTTCTTTAAAGAATGGTGGTTTTTGGTTCCTGCAGTAATAGTTTCCTTTTTTGTTTTCTTGTTTCTGATATTTGTTATTTTTGTCGCTTGAAAATTTAGAACAAACTATTTAAATTCTGAAGCTTTCTTTTTTATAAAAGAGGAATGATATTGTGGTAGATGTAGAAACATACGTAAGAAATTATGTCCAAAAATGTAGAGCATTAGGTTATTCTGATGTGAAAATTCAAGGTACTCTTATGGAAAATAAAATGGATGTTTCTTTGGTTTTACGTATTTTACAAGAAAAAGAAAGTCCTTCTGTTGCAAGTGTTGCTACAGTTACTAAAGAAGAAGGCGGCATCATTGCTTCTGCATTGACTACACCCAAACCCTTTTATGCACAAGTTTGGTTTGTTGCACTTTTTGCAATTTTATTTTTAGGCGGAAGTTTAGGCGGATTCTTTTTGTTTTTTGGAGAAGAGGCATCAGTTAGTGAAGAAGGCGATATTTCTTTGATTTTACAGGATTTTACTGCCCCTACAAGTGAAAGCAAAGTAAGTAGTTCTTCGAAAACAGGTAGTACGAAAGAGAGTAGCGGAACGAGTGAAGATATTGGGGAAGAAGATTCTGTTATTGATTCTGTGTGTGGTGATGCTGTGTGTGATACGAATGAAAATTGTGTGGAGGATTGTGGATGTTCTTTAGATGGTGATTGTGCTTCCGGTTATAGTTGTGTTGATACTGAATGTATTATTGATGAGAATGAAACTACTGAGGGAATAAATTATGCTATTAGTTCTGTGGTACTTGCTTCTTTAGATGTGAGTACAGCAGATTTTGTAGTGAGTATAGAAAATAGTGGTGATACTGATGCTGATGCAGAAAGTATTTTGTATTGTGGATTGTATGATATTGAAAGTTATACTGAATGGAGTTATGAAGAAGTGACTGTTGATGTTCTTGCTGCAGGTGAAACTTCTGATGTTACTTGTTCTGTTGATTCTAGTACACTTTATGCTATTCTTTCAGAAGGAGTAGATGTGGATATTGATTTTTATGTTATGGTGGATGCTTATGAAGAAATAGAAGAAAGTGATGAGGAAGATAATGAGGATGATTATTTAGAGACTTGGAATATTGGTTCTTTTTCTGAAATTACAACTTGTAGTGAAAATAGTGCTTGTGTAGAGTATCTTTGTAATATAGTGGATAGTAGGTGTTATGCTTCTTGTACTGATGCTGATGTGTGTGCTACTGGTTATGCTTGTGCAGATAGTTATAGTTGTTCAGAAGATCTTGATGGAGATGGAATTGCAGATGTGGATACAGCGTCTATAGAAGGTGATTGTGTAGAAGAAGATTGTAATGTATTAGGATATAGTTGTGATAGTACGACTGATGTTTGTTATGAAGGTTGTACGAGTTCTTCTGTGTGTGCTTCAGATTATGCTTGTGGAAGTGATGGATTGTGTGCAAAGGATAGTGATGGAGATGGATATGTTGATAGTGAAGAGTGTGTTGTTGCTGATTGTGGAAATTATCTTTGTGATGAAAATGTAAATGGTTGTTATAGTGATTGCTTGACTTTAGGTGATAGTGCATGTTTTGGAGATTATATTTGTGATAGTGGTTCTGTTTGTAGTGTAGATAGTGATGGAGACGGTGTTGCAGATAGTGATGATGATAAATTGATTGGAGAAGATTGTCTTTCTTCTGTTGCATGTGATAGTGGATTTTGTGAAAGTGATGTGTGTGTAGAATGTAGTGTTGATAGTGATGGAGATTGTACTTCTCTTACTGGGACTGAAGAAGAGGGAACAAATACTGCGCCTTCTATGGTTATACAAGGAGCAAATAGTGTTGATGAAGGTGATGAAATTATTATCCAAGTTGTTGCAGTTGATGTGAATGATGGGGATACTTTGAGTTATAGTTATTCTGTTTCTCCCTCTACAGGTTTGAGTGGTGTTGTTATTGCAGATAGTGATAGTGAAGAAGATTTGTTTAGTTGGACAACTAGTTCTGGTGATGCTGGAGATTATGTGTTTACGATTACTGTGAGTGATGGGATAGAAAGTGTGAGTGATACAGTGACTGTTACTGTAGTTGTTGCTACAGCAACGACAGAAACAGATTGTGATGATGGACTTGATAATGATGGTGATGGCACTATTGATTATTCTGGTGGAGATACAGGGTGTGCAAAAGCTAATGATGAAAGTGAGCTTTATGCATGCGAGGATAGTTTAGATAATGATGAGGATGAGTACTATGATTATAGCGGGGCATGTCTTTTGAATGATGAAGTGACTATTCTCTCTTGTGAAGATTCTTTATTATCTGGACTTTCAGGTGCTGATACTTGTGAGACTTATTGTAAAAACCAGTTAAAAAAATATTATAATGATGATGAAGATTGTAGTTGTGCTCTAGATAATTATGAAGATAATTCTATGAGTAAGGATACAGATTGTGCAGATGTTGATTGTGGAGGAGCATATACTGCAGTTGTTGATGAAGATATTTATTTTGATGGTAGTGCAAACAGTGGAGATATTGTTGTTTTTGCATGGACCTTTGGTGATGATGAGATTGTAGAACCTACTTCTATTAGTAGTGCTTCTGAAATTGTTGCAACACATAGTTATGATAATGAAGGTGAATATACAGTGACGCTTATTGTTGCAGATAGTTTTGGTAAGGCTGCATATTGTCAGACTACTGCAACTATTGGAGATGTTTCTTGTGGGACTGAGGATATTCCTACTTGTGGAAATGGACAAGATGATGATGGAGATGGATATACTGATTATGCTGGAGAAGTTGGAGATGATTGTAGTTCTTGGGAAGGTGAAGAGGATAGTGTGTATGTAGAGAGTGTTGCTTGTTCTACAGATATTGATAGTGATGGAGATGGTCTTGTAGATTTTCCTGGTGCTTGTGATAGTGATGCTAATGGTGTAGCAGATGTTGATTGTTTGAGTACTATTACAAAAGCTGCTCTTTGTAAAAATTATTGTGTTGATGAATTAGGATATACTTTTGTTGCTGTAGGTGGAAGTTGTGATGCTGAGAGTGGAGCGATAGTTGCTGTGAATCATGCGCCTACTGTAAGTATAAGCGATGTTTCTGTTGCTGAAGGGGAAACTGTAACTGTTACTGCAAGTGGAAGTGATAGTGATGGTGATAGTTTAACTTATTCTTTTAGTGGAATTTCTTCTGGAAGTTCTAGTGGTGAGGTATTTACTTTTACACCGACAAGTTCGGATGTGGGAACGCAGACACTTACTGTTACTGTGAGTGATGGGACAGATACAGGCAGTGATACTGCAACTATTACAGTGAGTGCAACTGCAGTAACTACAGAAATAGATTGTACAGATGGACTAGATAATGAGGGTGATACATTTATTGATTGTGCTGATAGTGAATGTGATGGACAAGGAATTTGTGAATATGCTATTGAAAAAACATGTGATGATAGTTATGATAATGATGGAGATGATTTGATTGATTGTTTTGATGATGATTGTGATGGTCAAGGAATTTGTGAATATGGAACTGAAGTAAGTTGTAGTGATACTTATGATAATGATGTAGATGATTTGATTGATTGTTTTGATGAGAGCGATTGTGGAGGTAAACCTATTTGTCTAATAGAATGTAATAACGGAGATGATGATGATGGGGATGGTTATACTGATTATAGTGGTAGTGATAATGATTGTACAGATGCAAGTGATGATCAAGAAGCTGAATGTAAGGTTGATCCTTATTGTATTAAAAATTATGGGTCTACTTACACTTGTGGAGATAGAGGAGATTGCCAAACTTTAACAGCTTCAACTACTGCAGAATCTGTTGCTGTTGCTCCAGATGCAAGTGCTCCAGATGTAAGTGCTGTAGAATTGGGAGAATCTGGTCCATTTGAGGCTCCTTCTTTTGGAGATGATGAAGAACAAAATATATTTATACAATTCATGGATTGGTTAACATTTTGGAATTGAAAGATGGAGGAAAGATGAAACAGATTGGATTGATATTGTTTATGTTTATATTTTTGTTTAGTTTTACTTCTGCTGAGTATTGCGGTATAGGTGAAGCGCAGTGTAGTAATGGATTGGATGATGATGGAGATGGTTTCTATGATTATTTTGGGACCTGTGATGATCCTACTTCAAGTGTTGATTGTAGTGATTTGAAAACAGCTGCAGAATGTTCAGATGCATGTGAATTAACTTATGGGGCAGTATATACTGAAGAGGATGGTGATTGTCGAAGTCCATTAGATACTGATGAAGGTACTGGTGTTGAGACGACGTATGCACCAGAAGAAGGACAAGGATTCTGGGCAAAACTTTTAGATTTTCTTTTCTTTTGGAATTAAAGAGTATTAACACTAAATCTCTTTGGGATAATAAGCTCTGATTTTTGATAGAAATCTTTTTTTCTGCTATAATTTACTTTGTCTATTACTAATAGATATAATCAATGTTTAAAAGTGTAACAAATTTTGTATCACTTTAGAAAGCTTTAAGTGAATGATTTTCTTTTAGAGAGATAGATGTCAATTCTCTGTTGAGATTCTATTTTTTTATGGGGTTTTGTACATTACTAATCGTTATAAATACTCATTTTGTCTATTACTAATAGATAAAACAAAAGGTTTATATACTCCTCCTTCCTTTCTTTTTTTCATGGATAGAGCTTTATTACGTCAATTGATTATAGAACAGAATTCTGATGGGATTTTTGATCAAGGAATTCTACGAGAGTCTTTGCCAGAACTATTGGGCTATTTTCGTACGAATCATGCTATTGTTATTACTGGTCCTCGACGTGTCGGAAAATCAACCCTTCTTTATCAAGTACTTTCTTCTTTGAAAAAAGAGGATTTTTATTATTTTGCATTTGATGATGAAAGGCTTGTTTCTTTTACAGAACAGGATTTTGCATTGTTATATGAGTTATTTTTAGAGCTTTATGGTGAAAGAAAAATATTTGTTTTTGATGAAATTCAAAATGTTTCTTCTTGGGAGCGTTTTGTGTCTCGTTTGCAAAAAAAGAAATATAAATTTATTCTCACTGGTTCTAATGCTTTTTTATTAAGCAAAGAATTTTCTACTTTTTTAACTGGCAGACATCTTGATCTTATACTTCTTCCATTTTCTTTTCATGAATTTTTAGTCTTAAAAAATAAACTTCCTCCTCAGGAGATTTCACGATTATCTCCTTCACAATGCAGAGAACTTAAACATGCCTTTTTAGAATTCTTTGTTGCTGGGGGATTCCCTGAATATCTTAAAGTGAGGGAAAAGGAAATTTTAAAGCGATTGTATGAAGATATTGTTTTGAAAGATGTTGTTTTACGATATAATATAAGGGAAAAAGGTTCTCTGAGGGAAATTGCTTTTCATCTTCTTTCCCAGGTTGCAAGGCCTTTTAGTTATACTTCTTTGAAAAATGCGTATTCTGTAAAAAATACTACTACAGTTATAGACTTTTTGTATTATTTAGAACAAACATATCTTTTCTTTTATGTGAAAAAATATTCTGCTTCTCTTAAAGTTCAAAGTAAATCCCCTCAGAAAGTCTATTGTGTTGATCAAGGACTTGTACAGGTTGTCGCCTTTAGAAATTCTGTTGATCAAGGAAGAATTTTAGAAAATATTGTTTATTTGCATCTTCGAAGAAAAAAAGGTTTGAGAGTGTATTATTATCTTGAAAAAAGAGAGTGTGATTTTTTAGTTAAAGAAGAAGAAAAAATTAGCCAGGCAATTCAAGTGTGTTATGAGTTGAATAGAGAAAATAGAGATAGAGAAGTTGAGGGTTTATTTGATGCAATGGGAGCTTTTCATTTACAAGAAGGATTATTACTCACTTCTGGTCAGGAAGAAACTATTCTTAGAGGAACTCAAAGGATTTTGGTCATGCCTGTTTGGAAGTGGTTGCTTTCCTAAAAATCTTTTGGAATATAGGCATTATACTTATTTTGATTATACCCCAGTAGATAGAAATTCTGTATTCTCTTTTCATGCATCTAGTGAAGATAAGTATTTAAAGCAAAAAACCTTGGCTTAGTTGTATGTTAAAAAGAGGACAGATGACATTATTGATAATCCTTGGTCTCTTATTAGTTGGTTCTGTAAGTATTGTGTATTACTATAACGATCAAATTTTTTTATCACAGTGGGAACGAGAACGTGCGGACATTTTATCTGTACCAGAAGAAGCTGCAGAATTGCATGATCAAATTAGCGGGTGTGTTGAGGAAATTGCTGGAGATGCAGTGACGCTTCTTGGGCAACAAGGCGGTTATATTTCTATTCCTGCGGATCCGATTGGCGATGGTACACACAATCCTTTTTCTAATTCTCTGGAAATTTTTCCATCAAGCGATTTTCAAACTGCATATTGGTTCTATGAAGCTGCAAATGGTGTGGAACATTCACAAATACCCAGTATAGAAAGTATGCAAATAGAGCTTGCTGCGTATATGGATAATAATCTTGCTGCTTGTGCAAATGATTTTGAACTTTTTTCAGGATATAATGCGTCAGCTGGACTTATTTCAACAGATGTAGAGATTTTAGATAATGAGGTTCTTTTTACTGTGAATTATCCAGTGCATATTGCTCTTGATGATTTTGTTTTTGATTTTGATGCATTTTATGTGTCTCAAGAAATTCCATTAGGAAGTTTGTATAAAGCTGCAACAGAGATTATGGATACTGAAAATAGTGATTTTGTTTTGGAAGAGTTAAGTTATGATTCTCTTGTACTTAATCCTGATGATGTTCCACTTTCTTGGACTGATTTTGATTGTGAGAAAAAAGAATGGGATGTGGAAGAAGTAGAAGAAAAAATGCAAGAGATATTTACACAGAATATTCTTGCAATAAAAGTTAGAGGAACAGATTATGAAGTTACTACTGAATCAGATAAAAATTATTTTGAATGGGATCTTTTAGATTCTTCTGTTGCTGAAGGAACGAGTGTGAATTTTCTTGCTTCTAGTAATTGGCCATTTTCCTTGCAAGTATATCCTAATGAAGGAGGAACATTGCAAGAAGATAGTTTAAGTAATAGTCCTGTGAGTTCTATGCTTTCAGGATTATTTTGTTTGACTAATTATAATTTTATTTATGATATTAAATATCCGGTTATGATAAGTCTTTATGATCAAGAATCAGATTATAGGTTCCAATTTGCAAGTATGGTAATCTTAGATAATAATCAGCCACGAGATAATACTGAAGGCTTGCTGGATCTCACTGCTGTGGAAGATACTGTGTGTGAAGACAGGCAGAATTATTTAGATGTGTCTGTTGTTGAAGTAGAAAATGATGGAACACTTGTGGATCTTGTTGGAGCTGATGTTAACTTTCAGTGTATTACAAGTCTTTGTCCTTTAGGGAGTACTGAAGATGGAAATACATTTTTAGTGCCTCCATGTGTGAATGGTGTAGTGAGTGCTGAGAAAGAAGGATATCAGAAAGGTTCAGAAATTGTAACAACTTTAGAAGATGAATCAGTTACTGTTGTACTTGAAAAATTTTATAATTTGAGTTATTCTATAGAAATTGTTGATGCAGATGGAAATACTAGAACAGCAACAAGTGATGAAATTCTTTTTGTGACTTTAACGGAAGAAAATACAGGATATAGTACTACAATAAGTTATCCTTATCAAAGTGAAAGTATTTTATTGATTCCAGGAGAGTATCAAGTACAAGGAAAATTAGTGAGTGAAGTACCTTTTGATATTAGTATTGATTCTAGCTCCTATACAAAATGTACTAGTGTGCCTGCAATAAGTCTGGGAGGATTATTTGGTTTTGAAGATGATGCTGATTGTACTGAAGTAGAAATTAGTGAAGTTGATTTGCAAAGTGCATTAGCTGGAGGAGTAGATAATAAATGGGAAGTAGATAGATATGATATTGATGATGTTTCACACGTAACATTTTATGTTACATCACCTGGGTTACCAGAAGACATTGATGAAATGGAAGAAGTTTATGCATATATTGATAGTGGATTAGGATACAAGGAGCCTGAATTACAATGAGAAAACAAATCACTGCACTCTTTTGTATATTACTTTTTTTAAGTTTTCCTTTAGCTCAAGGAGCAGAAATTGTTGAAGAAGAAGAGTATGATGAGCAAGATACTGGGGCGAGTATTACAGTAAATGTAAGATCATATGAGCCGACCATATTAACTTCGAATCTTCTTGAAGATGGAACTGTGCCTGTGTATATTTTTCTTGCTGGAAGTACTTTAGGAACATTGTTTGGGAGTGATATTAATACTGAGCCTATTTATGGAAATATTGAGATTGAGAAGATGCGTGTGAAGCCTTTGAATATTGAAACTGAAAATCTTATTGAAGGAGATGCAGATTATTCTAAGCCTAATAAATTTGATGTGGACTCTTTGGGATATTTAACTGTAACTTTAAAACAATTTGATCCAGATAATTTTGAGATTTGTGCGAGTGATAGTGAATGTGATGATGGTTATACTTGTGAGACTGGTGCGTGTATACCCAAAGAGATTAATCTTTCTTTTAGTGCAGAAATCTGGTTTACTAATGCTGAGAGATTGTATAGTTTATCTAAGAGTGCATTGATTGTGCCAATAGATGCGGATGAAGATGTATGGGCTGAAAAATTAAGTACTTATGGTGCTCAATATTCTTTTTATGGTGGAAGAGGATTAGTAAGAGTTAAGGATATTTCTGATAGTGGTGTGGATCTGACTGTATATAGCAATAAGGATATGTATTGGCCTATTATCGGTGCACCACGGCCTATACTGGATTTGCATTTAGACAAAGGTGAAACTTCGGATTATATTGATTTGGGATATACTGATGAACAAGCATTAGGAAATGCAAAGTTTAGAATTACATTGAATAGTCTGAAAGATCCTGCTGTTGAAAGAGCAATTGTTTCTGTTACAGTTGCTGGACAACAATCACAAGTTGTTGTTACTGAAGGAACTAGTTTGTTTCCTGGATCAACATGGATTGTGAAAGATATTAGCATGACTGAAGGAAGGACTGGAATTGAATATGTAATTACTGTGAAAGATGCAAAAGGAAATGTTGAGAAGATTACTACGAGCCAGTCTGGAGGTTTAGAAGAAGGAGAGTCAAATATATTGAATAAAAAATTCTATGAAAAACCGAGCAGTGAAGAGAATGCCTTACTTTATGAGACTAAAGATAAAAGTATTAGTGCAACAACAGTGAGTAATCTTGATGACGTATTTAGAGATTGGGTGATGCTTGATATTTCAGCAGTAGAAGGGGATGCTACACAAACACAAAAGTGGGTTATTCAAGATGGAATGACTCTTAAGGATGTTCTGATAGCAATACTTCCTGCAGGGTATCATTATGCTGTATCTGATTCTAATACTATTGAAATAAAAAAATTTAAGTCTGAAGATCCTTGTTTGAATACTGAGATTTATACTGAAGAAGGTTTACAAGAAGTATTGGGATCAGTGAGTGAAGAAGAAAAATTAGACAACACCTTGAAATTAGCATTGTTGTGTACTGGCGTTTCTCATTTTGAACAAATTGTTTATGAATATGATGATGAGACTCTTGTTCCTGAAGGGACTCTTGTAGTTGATGAAGCTTATAAAAAGATTGGAGAATCTTATGAGGAGATAATTAAAATTGATTCTTTAACAAATGAGCAAATAAAAGGGGCACAAGAGAAGGCATTAACTGCTTATCAGAAACTTGTTGAAAGAGAGAGTTCTCTTGTTGATCTTACCATTATAGGAAGAGTTACTGAACTTACGAATGAGATTTTGGGAGAGGTTACAACTGGAAGTGCTTCTTTAGAAGATAATGGGCAGTTTGTGTTTGTGAAACTTCTGTCTATAGAAACTTTAGGACAGGAACAGCAGTCTTCTGTAGTGTTGAGCAAGGATGGAGTACAAAATACTTATTATGTTGGTGAAACTTTGTTTGCAAGCAATAAAAAAGATTCGAAGTCTGGAGAATATAATTGGTATGTAAAGAGTATTAGCGAAGAAAGTGTGTTAGTTAGAAAGATTTATACAAGCAATGGTAGAACTTCTACTTCGTATACTATTGATAATGACAATTCACAAATTATTGAAGAAGCTTTTTTTCAAGTGAAGAGCATTGATACCAAGAAAGAAGCTTATTTAACTATTACCCCTGGAACTGGCGGTTCTTTACGGTCGACGTCTAATTTTTCTGTGCATATTCCTATTGAATCTCGGGCATTTGATTTGAATCCAGAAAAGATTGATGATCTTATTGAGAAAGCGAAAAAAACACAGGAAACTTTAGATAAAATTGTTGCAACTCTGACAGAGATTGTTAAAACCTGGAATTATGTTTGTTTAGGAGTATTTGCTTTTGTTTCTTTGAAGAGCAGCTTTGCAGGAGCGAGTGCGCAAGCAAGACATGATGCGATTCATGGAGTTGATGATTCAAGTGGATGGAATGCTTATTGTGAAGAAGAAAGTTCTGGGGATTATTCAGAAAGACAATATAAGACTTATGATGAGTGTATGCTTGCAAATGCAGGGAATATACAAAATGATATTAATACTGCACAAAGTACGAGAGAGGAAGTAGAAAATATTAATATTGATTCAAGTGTAGAAATACAAGAGCTTACTAAGGGGTATGATGATCTTACACAATGCGAGGATTTACTTGGAAGCCAGGTATTCTTAGATGATGAGAGTAAAGCTGATTATGTGTATTTGAAAAAATTACAGGATAGTGGAAAATTAAGTCCACAAAATCAAGAATCTGTAACAAAACAAATAGAGAGTTATGTTGGTACTGGTGATGCATATCAAACTTCACGACAAGAAAGTTGTAATAAAGTTTCTAAAGCAATAATTAATTATGGGTTAGGTAAAACTGAAACAGAGCAAAAACAAATGGCTGTGGGTGTGTATGAAAGAAGTTATACAGAGTTTTTAGAAAGTAAAAATCCTAAGGAAGTTGAAACTGTTTCTATTGGCAAATATCCAGCATTGAATGCAGAGGATTTGGGTGTAAGTATTAGCTCTGTAGGCCGAATTTTTCAAGGAACTAGCAAGAGCAATAAAGATTATACTGTGTATGATACAAGTGAAAATTCAGAAGGAGAGTCCATAACTGTTACAAAATTTACTTATGAAGATTATCATTCTATTTTAGAAAATAAAATTGGAAAAACAAATATTAAAGAAAATGATGATGGTGAAGTAACTGATGTAACTTGTCCTGCAGGTATAGATATACCTCTTTGTGGAAAATTTGAAAATGATTTAAAGCGTATAAGCAAGGTTGATGATGGAACACAACAAATGGTTGCAGATAATGGAGCTGCTTATTATTGGGATAAAACAAATATTTATGTTGGACAAGCTGCATATAGCAGTGACACCTTAAATGAAAATTATGCTAAAGGAGCAAAAATAGAAATTTATGGTTCTGGAGAGTATAAAGGTTTACCTAAATGTTTGCCTCATAAAAATGGAAATTATATTGAGTTTAGAGAATATACTACACAGAATGAAATTCAAACTATGTGGTATTGGAATGTAGGAAGTGATGGATTGCTTTGTACGAATGATGATGTATTAGTCGCTCATGAGAGTGAATTGCATTATGATACTGCAAGTCCTAGTTATAGTGATCTTGTGACTTTTGCAAATAAATATGTGAAGACAACATGGTATGAGAATGAAGATCAAGAAATAGATGGGCATCATTTTAAAGTTAGTTATGGAAAATCTAAGTCTGTGCAGGATGGTGCAAGTGCAAGTTGTTTTGATGTAATGGATCCTGGAGATTGTAAACTTTTGTTTAATACTTGTGATCCTGTAATGTGTCCGCCTTCACGATTTAACTTTGGTGGCAGATGGCAAGTAGATAATGTTGTAGAAAGCGGGATTATTGGAAGTATTATTCTTCCTCAAGGTTCAGGAGATACTGTACCTCTTTGTTTAACTGGGATTTTGGCTAGTTTGAATTTCTGGAAGTCTATGCTTGATGGGTATGTGGAATGTTTAGAAGCAGCGAAGTATGAAGGGAAAAGTGTAGGAATTTGTGATAAAGTAAGAAGTGTGTATACTTGTGAGCTTATTGTAAGAGAGGCTGCTGCGATTATGGATAATAATAAAGATGGGCTGTTGGATTTTCTTGCGAATAAAGCATATGGACAAGAAGATCAAGGCGGAGGAGAATATTTCAAGTTCAAAGAAAACTTGCAAAATGTACAAAATTCTGTTAGTTATTTCACGACTGAATATGCTACGACTGCTTTTGCAGCATTTAAAGGTAGATCTTTAGAAGAGATTGGTTCAACAATATGTAAACAAGCAATTTATGCACAAGGACCATGGGTTGGAGATTTCTTAGATCAAGTAACCACACCAGAAGATCCCAATCAGTTTTATGCAACATTAACAGTGAAACCTTATGCTCCATCATTAGGGACTAATAGTTATCAAACTTATTATCATTTGTATGCAGGGAATAATGCAAATATTGAGAATGTGGTTTATAGTGTTTATTTGAAAAATTCGCTTACAAGTGAAGTGTTCTATACAACAGATAGTTGTGAGGGAGTTTCAAATAGTTTAGAGTTAGGTGGAATGGTTGATCAAACTTTGGATTGTTTAGCACCAGAAGGATTTGATACAGTGTGTGTAGTGATGAATGGAGAAACAAATTGTGGATTTGGCACGGTTACTACAGCGTTTAGTTATGATTATTTGAAAGATAGCTTGGTAGCTGATGAAGTAAAAAGAGATGTACAATCTGAAAAAGAGTGTTATCCAACTGTATCTACTGCATCACCAACTGCAAGTTCTCTTGCAACTTTTGGAAGTACGGAGAGTTTAGTTTTACCTTATAGTTATGGTGAGTTGAGTACTGGAGTGCAGAGAGTGTGTGCAGTGCAAGATCCAGGTTTAGGACAAGGAGGACAAGGAGATTGGGTTGCTGTAGGAACTTGCGGAGAAGATAGTGTGGGAAGAAGTCTTGGGAAGTGCTGGTTGAATCAAGATAGTTATAGTATTAAGGATGCGGAGAAAAATGAACTTGTACAAGAACATCTTAGCTCTGAGAGTTATGCACTTTTGAAACTAGGTTTAGATAATTTGATGGATGAAGAAGCTAGTGCAAAGGAGTTTGGAAGTTATTTAGAGACATATAAAGGAATTAAGAGTTGTAGTACTTATCTTGCACTTGCACAACAGATGAGAAACTTGTATGATCTTACTTTAAGTTATGATTATGCTGCGAATGCACAATATCATTTAGGAAAAATCTATTATGAAATAGGATCTAATCAGAAAAATTTATGTGGAATTGTTGGAAGAGATCAGATTGATGTCAGCGCAGAGCTTGATGAGCATGATGTGAGTTTTTATGGTGATGATGATAGTATTCCTGCGGGGAAATATATTACTAATAATGGGAATTTTGTGATTGTCTTTACGAATCTTGTAGGCAGTGAGGAAGTAAAAGGTGTTATGGAAAATGGTGAGGATAAAATTGATATTGAATGTAAAAAAACAGGAGAAGGTGAATATACTTGTGTAAGGATAATTGAATTTAGTTCTAATGATGATATTGTGGATTTAACTTTTACAATTGATAGAACTAATGCTGAGACTTTTACACGAAGCTTTAGATTTGCTGCAGCTGAAGAAGAAGAAAATGATGAGGCTTTTGAAGGATCTACTGAACTTTGTGAAAATAATTGTGGAAGTGGATTATTTGATCTTTGTGAGAAAGATGAATGTCTTGCTTTAAGCAAAGGATGTTATGCAGATGTGGGGAATGTTTTTACAAACTGCTATGCATGCGAGGATATTAAAGATACTGGGGATAATGATGAAGATAGATGTGCTGCTTTGAGTGATGATAAGAGTAGATGTGAAATAAGTGCTTGTTATGGAAAGTTTTTAGATGATGATGAGAGTTGTTATTATGATGAAGATACCAGTACTTGTGCTTTTAAGGGAGAGGAAGAGAGTGTGCGTTCCTCTACTGTTGTTTCACGAGGTCTGAAATGTGAAGCTTCTGGTGGTTTTGATGAGTATGAGAATGCGTTCTTAGATGCAATTGCTTCTGTTGAAGGGCCTGCGTATAATTCTATTTATCCTAGTTCTACTTTTAATTTTAATACTTGTATACAAGGGCATCCTAAAGATGCTGATCCAAGCTCTGTTCATTCTGATAGTAGTGCTGCGGGAAGATATCAGTTTATTTATAGGACTTATTCTGATCTTAAAGGGGACTCTTTTAGAGGCGAAAAATTATTTGATGATTTCTGTGAAAAATCTCAAGATCTTGGTGCTTTAGCTTTGATTGAAAAATCTGATATTGATAGCGGGGATATTCAAAAAGCATATACATCAGAAGATTGGACAGATGTTTTTGATGCTGTTGCTGAAGCAAAAGCAGAATGCGGTATTGCGCCAATAGAAAATTCTGTTGCAGGCACTGTTGGCCAGACATTAGACTGCTTAATGGAATTTGGGCTAAAAATAAAAGCAGAAGAAATATTGCCAATAAGCCATAACCTTGCTGGATATGGCAAGATTAATGATATAAAAATTCTTTACCTGCACCCGCAAACTTATGAGCAGTGTGAATTGTTCATTA
>CAYHUV010000012.1:0-15519 GCA_964359695.1 Candidatus Woesearchaeota archaeon | reverse complement strand
TATCACTAAGTACCCAAGTAATAGTCAGAGTATCTTCTTCTGCATCAGAAGTTGTAATTGTAAAATCCTGTGTATCGCCTAGTTCAATACTCAAATCAGAATTTGGCGAATAAGAATTAATTGTTGGTGCAGTATTGCTTATAGATGTTGATCCTACTGTAATTGTAAAACTATTACTTGCTACAGAGGCTGTACCATCGCTCGCTGTTATTTTTATAGATTCCGAACCCTCCCAATCGGTGTCAGGTGTGAGAGTTATTGTTGTTCCATTTTGTGAGAGGTTAATATTATTTGTTGAGATTGAATAGTTAAGTGTTGCTGAAGGGTCTATATCTATAAAATAACTACTCATACTAAGTGTGGTATTTTCATTTTTATCTAAAGTTATATCTGAAATATTTGTTGTCAGTAATGGTGCATCATTCACATTTGTTACATTAATGAGGATTTCGTTGCTTCTTGCTGTTGAAGAGCCATATATTCCAGTGATGGTGATGTTTTGTGAACCTGTAAAATTTGCAGAAGGCTGAATACTTATTTGGTTATTTGAATCAATATTTAAAAGGGTACTTGAATTCCCAGAAAAAGTGTAGGAATTTGCACCTGTAAAATATGAATCTAAATCAAATAGGACAGAACTATTTGTATCTTCTGTTATAGATTTATTTGCAATTATTCCTGAGAAAGCTAAAGTTGAAACTGTTAATGAATAATTATTTAATGCAGAGGCATTATCTAAGTTTGAATTTATTGCAAAACAATTCCAAATATATGCCCCCTGAGAAAGGCTAGAAACAAGAAAATTTGCAGTTGTACTAGAATTACTTTGGATACTAACTACCGCCCAAGGTGAGCTAGAAGTATTCATATAAAGGCTTATAGAACTGATCGTATAAGTTGCTTCTGTTGCAGAACAAGAAAAGAGAATAGAGGTCATATTTGTAGAGTTTCCAGTGTTTGGAGAATTTAAAGACATAGAAAGTGCAAGAACTCCTGGAATGAGAAGTAATATGAAAACAATTGTTATTCCCTCTTTTTTCATCAATCTTTTTAAGGGAGTGCTATTTAAATAACTTTTCCAAAATAGTAATATTAATAAAACACCTAGAACTATTAATATTTATGTTTTGGAAAATATTACTTTACTTATTTTTGATTCTTGCTTTTCTTATTTTTTTGAAGTTAAGTACAGTTAAACTAAATGGAAAGAGAATTTTTAATTTACCTGTGAGAATAACCATTGCTTTACTTTTTCCTCTCTTTTTTGTTCTTGTTGCTCTTTTTGGATCACTTTTATTTCTCTTTGTAATGAGTTTGTTGCTTTTGGCTTTGTTATTATTTTTTCTTCTATTTTTTATGGGCAAAGTACATGCCTTTTATAAAAAATCAAGGAAGAATCCTCTTGTTATTCATAGAGTCAAGAAAAAGTAATTAGAAATAATCAACAAAATTTCTTATTTTTTGGAACATGTTTCCATTCTTTATAACCAAAGTGTATTTCTCTTTGTAAAATTAGATCTTCACAGAAAATTTCTATTGAATAATAATTAAGTTCTTGAATCTTAAAATAGAGACATGCCATACTTAATGTTTTTTCTCCACCATTTAAAAAGAGGATAAGTAAAAATAAGAAAAAATAATTTACTTTGAAAGCCTGTTGTTCGCTCTTCTTCCAGGACGGATTTTTTCTGTTCCTTTACCTGTATGAAGCATTCCACGAGATTTCTGGCCAGCAGAAGTTCTTCCACGAAATACTCTATTTGTATGTTTTCTATAGCAAAGCCAATTAAAATGCTTGTCTGCTTTTATTTCAGGCATATATGGATCTACCATGATAACTTCATACCAATAGTGAAGACCATCTTTGCCTACCCAATAGGAGTTTAATACTTCAAGATTCTTATAATTTCTTTGTGCTTTTTGTTCAGCAATCCACTGATAGGACATACCTACAATCTTCTTTCGTCTCATAGTTCGAGATCTTCTTCCATGTTTCCTTGCTTCTCTTTTTCTTCCACCACGAGAAACACGGACACGAATAATAGTGATTCCTTTCTTTGCTTTGTAGCCAAGTGATCTAGCACGATCAATTCTTGTTGGTCTTTTTACAGAAGTAATTACATCTTCTTTTCGCCATGCGATAAGTCTTTGTTTATAGAGCTCGCCTAGGTTCTTTTTTGGTTGCTTCCAGAGCTCACGTATTGCTTGATACATTCCCATGTTTTCTCCGTTTTCCTTAAGGATTCAGGTTGCAAAGCCCACATTTCCTGTGTAAAGGATAGAATCATGGATTTTTCTTGCTTTTTAAAGGTTTCTGTGGCTTTTGATTGTTGTAATGTCCGGAAATTATTTCGCCAAGATTGTTTAAGTCTACTGGTTGCACATAAATTCCATTTTATGTAGTCTCTAATACGTAGTAATAAAAAGGAAAGATTTATATATAAGTTAAAACTATAATATCTTATGTCCAAGGAGGCAAAATGAAAGCAAAAAAACAAAAAACAGTTTATGAAAATTTAATTAAGGATATAGAAAGAGAAAGTGGAGCTATTCCTGGTAAGGTCCTTACATTTCAAGAATTGGTGGGAATAAAAAACAGAGAACCATTCTCAAATAATTATTGTAGAAATATATGTCCCCCAAAAGAACTACTCAGCAAATTCGATCCCTATTCTCAAATGAGAGACGTAGTATCAGATTACAATAAAGCAAGCAATGCAAGAGAGAGGTACAAAGCAGAAAGTCGAATTTGTAGGATTGTAGATAGTACCGGTCTAGGAACGATAATTTACGCTCAAGATGGAAGGATTAATCCACAAGATCTAGAAAATGGTCCTTTTTTAAATTATTACTTTGAAAACGATAAAGATTTACTAAAAGCCTATACTGATGAAATATTCAAGAATCCTGCTCAGAAGAGACCATATTTTCCTTTTTTTGTACCAAAAGGTTAAATAAAAAGTGAATCATCCTCAAAAGAATTTCCATAGCCTTTGTTCATTAGGGTCTGAGGTAAATGAGTAATATCTAATTTTATCGCCTGAACAGGGAAAAGATCATCAAGGTTAATTCCCTTAGCAAGAAGCCATGGCCTTGCAAATTTCTCAACAGTTTCAAGATCAGAAGCACGAGCGATAACTGTATAAGAGAGTCCATCATAATCTACTAAAGGTTCTTCTACTAATCTTCTCTTGTACGTCACTTCATATAAATCCATACGACAAACGAAAAAATATTAGGACATTACATTGGCTTTTGATTGTCAAAAGAGGCTTTTTACTTTCGTTAAAACTTCTGTGAATGTTTCTTCTCTAAGACTATCAATTTTTTTTAGAACTAAAGATTTTTCAATTCTTAATATATTCTCAACTTTGATACAGCACTCTTCCTTTATATTATTTAATTCCAGGTCTTTTTCTTCAATAGTTATGGAATACTGGTTTTTTGTGATATTACTTGTAATTCCGGATACAATAATATCATCTGCTCTGTTAAGTCTATTGTTACTTATGATAATAGCGGGTCTTACCTTTGCACCTCTTTGATTAGAAAAAGGAAAAGGGATAAGTATAATATCTCTTTGTTCAAAATTTAAAGGTACTTTTTCCATATTTCATCATCTTTTTTATTATCCCACATTTTTTCAAGGGATTTTTCAGCTAGTGCTAACCAGCCAGCTTTCTCTTTGTCTATTCCCTTTAAGCGCTTAAGAAATTCTGCTTCTTTTTCAATAATAATTCTATTTTCTTCCTTTATGAGAATAAGTTTTGTTCCCTCTTTAATGCCTAATTCTTTTCTTAGCTCTTCTGGGATAACAATTTGTCCTCTACTGCTGACTTTAAGAGTTTCTATCATAGTAAGTACAGTAAGATTAGACTTATTTATATTCCTTTGTATTGATTTTTGTAACATGAATAGTTCTAGGGGAAATATCTTTATAAGACTTTGCTGGAAAAAACCGGAAGATTTCCGGAAATGGTCTGGACAGGGCATAGACGCACAGCGCTTAAATAGGAATATTCTTTTCCACTTTCTATGAAAAAGGATTGTCATAGCTGTCATGGAAAATGGTATGCTCAAGAATTGAGTTGTGGACATAGTTTTTGTCCTATTTATACAAAGCTTCCGCAATTGAAAACAATACGTTTAGACAAGGATAATTTTCAAGGAACTGCTCCTAGTGTTTTTGTAGGAAGGTTTGGCTATCCTCACTTGAATGTTGGAATTCTTGCACCCCCAGAAAAGATTGAAGCTGATGGAGAACTGTATGATTCTCCAAAGGAATGGAGTCGTAGAGGATTTCAAGTACAAGATGTTTTAGATTTTCGTTCTGTCTTGATTAATTCTCGCACACAAGTTACAGTGAAGCAACCACAGAAATATGTAGAGATTAGTCAAGAGGTTGCCATGGCTTCAAAGCCTGTTGATATTGAATTTTTTTTACAAAAAAAACCTGTTTATCAAATAAAGACTTCTAATGTCGAAACTGTTATGGGGGCACATGCAGAATTGAAGAAAGCTGTATTAATTGGTAATCCTAAAATCAATCAGCATGTAGAAAAAGCTTTTTCTGATACTGATTTGAAGGCAGGAGATGCTTTACAGATATTGTATAAAAAAGGAATTGACGAAACTGCATTAATGCGTATTCTTTCTGTGGGTAGTTTAGGAGTTAAAATACAGAGGAAATTAGTGCCTACAAGATGGAGTATTACAGCAACAGATGATACTATTGGTAAGTCTTTGATTGAAGAAATAAAGGATTATAAAGAAATAAATTATCAGATGTATTTTGAGGGTTATCTGGGGAATTATTTTTTAATTTTATTCTTTCCTCGCGTTTGGAGTTATGAACTTTTTGAAATGTATATGCCTTCCACTCTTCTGAATCAAGATAAAGAAATCAAATATACAACTGATTATGAATTTTATGATGGAAGAAAAGAATATGTACATGAGACTGCAGGAGGCTATTTTGCTTGTCGGAGTGGTATTTTAGAAAAATTAAAGACTATAAAGAAACAAGGAGCTGTATTGGTATTGAGATTTATTACTGATGAATATACTACACCTCTTGGAGTGTGGGTTGTACGTGAAGCAACAAGAAAAGCTCTGATTGAAGGAAAAGAGTTTGCTTCGGAAGAAGAAATGATCAAATATGTGAAAAATCTTATTTTAACAAAATTTAATTTTGATATTAGTAGTGTTCTTAAGAAAAGTAAAGTTTTGGAGCAAATCCATTCACAAAAAACGTTATTTGATTTTGTTCAAAAGTATCCCTAAAAATTAATTCTCTTTTTTTATCAATAGAATCATAGAAATCTTAAAAGGTTTAGAGGGGGCAGCTTGTGACTGCCACCAATAAACACAGGGAGGGATTGCCTTAATGAACTACTATTTAGGGGTAATTACTTATTTATAAATGTTGTGATTTTGTATTTACTTAGGGGGAGTACAAAAATAGCTATGAAATTAGCCTTATACCAATCTAATAGAATCTAAATTTCTTGGTACAGAAGTCTCTACATGCATTACTTTATGTATAGTAGAAGCTAAGTCTAAACATTTTGAAGCTTCTCCATGCTGTGTAATGACTCGTTTTGGTCTTGGTTCTAAATTTCTTAAGAAAGCCATTAATTGTGGACGTGAAGAATGTCCAGAAAATCCTTTAATAACAACAATTTCACTGCGCACTTTAACAACTTCACTCTTATTATCACCTGAAGAGAAAGAAATTTCTTTTTCTCCGTTTTGTACACGGCGACCTAAGGAGCCTTCTGCTTGATAGGATGTTAAAATTACAATATTCTTTGGATTTTCTGAAAGAACTTTAAAATATTCTACGGATGCTCCTCCGGTGAGCATACCTGAGGTTGCAATAATAATGCTTGACTCACCAGAGTGCATGACTTCTTGCATTTCTTTTTGTGAACCTACACGTTTGAAAATGTCTGAAAGGAAGGGATTGTGATCATCAAAGAAGATTTGTTTTCTAACTGCCGGATTAAAAAACTCTGGATAGGCGGTATGAATTGCAGTAACATCCCATACAAGGCCTTGAACATGAATAGGAACTTTAGGTAGTGTTCCTTCACGAAATGCACGCTCTACCATAAGCATAATTTCTTGAGAACGACCAACACCTAATACTGGAAGTAAAATCTTTCCACCTCGTTCAATAGTCTTTTTAATGAGACTCATGAATAGATCTTCTGATTCTTTTCTTGGTGGGAGAATATCGTCTTTGCTTCCATAAGTGCTTTCAATAATTACTGTTTCTAGACGAGGGAATTTAGTTACTGCTTTTGCTAATAAATTTGAAGTGTCATATAACATATCTCCTGTATACAATAAATTATGAAGGCCATTACCAATATGTAAGTGAGTCATTGCAGAACCAATAATATGGCCAGCATTATAGAATGTCATACGAATATCTGGAGTAATATCTGTAACTTCCTCGTAATTGACACAAATAGTTTGTTTCACCATTTGCTTAACATCTGCAACATCAAAAGGAGGTTTCCGTGCATCTTTGTAGCCAATAGCAATAAAATCTAAAGCCAAAAGTGACATAACATCTCGTGTAGGCTCTGTACAGTAAATAGGTCCGCTATAGCCATATTTTACAAGCAAAGGAACCATTGCACTATGATCTAAATGTGCGTGCGATATGATGACAGCGTCGATTTCATTGATTCTAAATTCTGGAGAATCAAAATGAGGATAAGCATATTCTTCTGGTGCTGCAGGATTAATTCCACAGTCAAGAATAATTCTAGATTCAGGAGTTTGCAAAAGAAAACAAGATCGGCCAACTTGACGACCTGCTCCTAAGACAGTTACACGAACCCATTCATCTTTTCTTCCACGAATCCAACCATTATAGATTCTTTTTCCTACTTCATTCAGAAATTTTTTTCTAGAATCGTTATTTTCATATAGAACTGCGCGAATATTTTCTGTAATCTTTGAACGAATTGATGGCATTCTTCTAATTATTGGAACCCAGAGGGTTTTTTCTTTGATTACTCGGAGAAGTTCTCCTGATACACCTATTGCTGTTCCAGGTTTTTCTGCTTCAATAATTACAGTGCTTCTTGGTGCATCAAAAATAATGTTATCAACATTAGCTTCTTTTGGAATTGTTTCTCGAATTATTATTTCTGCTTTTTCCATATCCAAACTAATCGATGGATCTGGACGAAGTTCAATTCTTTTTTTGAAGTCTGAAACTAGTTTTTTAATTTCACCCCTATTATCCAAGAAAAATTCTTTACTTTTAGTATAAACAATAATATTTGCAGCTTCAAAGCTAGTATTACTTATTTCTGCATCTTTTGGTAACTTTGTTACTATTTCATTTAATATATCTGCCATTTTTAAAATTAAAAAATAAGAAAGATCTATTTTACAATAGTCTTTACTTCTTTTTGTATTGCGTATTCTACTCCACTTGGAGTTATAACTAAAACATCAATTCCATTTCCTGTTGCGACGTCCCTGCTCATTGCTGCAGTTAATGCTCGTACTGCAATCTCTTTTCCTTCTTCTATTGAAAGATCTTTTTTGTATAAAGTTTCTAAAACTCCAATTGCAACTGAGGATCCTGAGCCGTCAGAGGCATAATCATCTACTTCCATAATACTTCCATCAAATGAAATTTCATAGAGTTGGTAGCCTGTCTTGTCATAACCACCAAATAAGAAGCCAACAATTCCTGGGATCATGCTTGGACGTCGAATATTTGAATATGCTAAATTTGCGAGAAGATTTGCTGCTTCTTTTACTGAAGGTTCTTTTCCCTTGCGCATTTTTAAAAGCATGATTTGCCCTTTAATTATTTTTGTAAACAGTTGAATATCAGAAACCAGTCCTGCTGTTGTTATTGCCATATGATCGCTTATAGGAAGAACTTTAGTGGTTTTTTTGTGTGCAATTAAATAGCCAGCTGTTGCTCGTCTATCTGCTGCCATTACTACACCATCTTTACAGACGATGCCTATCGTTGTTGTCCAATGTTTTGGATTTGCTTCCATTTTTTATTAACACCTCGTAAATTAAAAGAATTTCTTTTTCTGATGATAGCAAGTTTCTATGGATTTATAAGGTTTATGGTTGTGTTTCCTCAATTTTGAGTGCTTCTCTGAGTAGGTTTTCTAGATCTTCAGTTTACTTCACAGAAGAATGAAAGAGTTTTGGAACTCTAAATAGATTTTACTTCTTTTATTCTTGTCTTTATTATCTCTGAGCTTAATAGGTCAGTTATGAGTTCTTTTGCTTGGGAATATTTTCTTGGTAAAATAATGTATGCTTTTCCTTTTTCATTCTTTAGGGGATATTGTTTCCATGTTTCCTTAAAATGTTTTAGTCGTTCTTTTTCTGAAATTGGAGGACCGTAGTGCTTTACTGTTGGAGATAATTTTTGCTCCTTGAGAATATAATATAGAATAGCATTTTCTCCTTCTTTCCAATGCCAATTTGCTTCTTTTAGTTCAAATTCATTTTCCTTAAGTTGCTCGTTCATATATTCAAAGCATTTGAGAAGTTTTGCGCCAACTACATCCCTCTTCCCATCTAGAGGAATAAGCTCAAGAATTATCTTTTCTCCTTTTTTCTTTTGTATTTCTTCGAGAGAAAACTCTTTTTTTATAAAAAAATCTTTTGAAGGATTCTTTAAATATTCTTTTACTTTTTTAATGAAAATGCCATATTTGTCTTGAGAAACTACTGCAGTGACATTTCGCGTTGCTTGCACTGGATCCACTAGAATCAAAGGAGAAAGCATTTTTGCTTCATTGAGTTGTACTTTCTTTTTATGATGCTTTTCTGTGTCAATGATTGTTGTTTGCTTCCATTGAGAAACATTTTTGAGAAGATTTTTGAATCCTTTATAGTGAATGGTTAGAACTTCCATAGAATAGCCAGAAAATCCCTTGATGAAGGACTCAGCACCGTAAAATCCATTTGCTTTTGCGAATGATTTTGCAAGAAGAATATCTTTTTTGTATTTCTTATGTTTATTGACCCATTTTGCGTGAAAAGGAGAAATATCGGTGATGTTTTTTGCGTATTCTACTTTTTTTATGTCTAGAATTGGAATGAGTTCTATTGTGTAGTTGCCTTCTTTTTTTTGAAGATAGTCTCTGCTTCCATGCAGTACAGTTGCATCTTTGACGTTGTCTTTAAGCACTTCTGCAATATCTATGCCTTCATATTTTTGAGGGTTGAATTTAATGTAGAGATCAATATCATGGTTATTTTTTAACCAAGTCCCTTTTGCAGAAGAACCACCAAGGATTATCTTTGTATAGGGAATATGAATACTTTTTGTGATTTGTTTTATAATCTTTTTTATTTCTTGTTTTTCTTTATTACTGGGAGTAATTTCTTTGAGGATTTCTTTCATTTTAGGTATTTTTTACTTAGTTTCTCCTGTAGCTCTTTCATTTCTTCAAGTATTGGTTTTGCTTCTGCAGCTGTAATATCTTTCGCATAGTAGTTAAGATCATTTCTTATTATTCTAAAATTGTCAAATTCATCCCCCCATGTAGACTCTTTTAAGATTTCTTTTAAAAAATAAGTATAACATTCATGATTATAAATTTTATATCCCCTCATAATAGCTATTGCTTCTAATGTTTCTCTTAGAACATCATAGATAATAGATATTTTTGTACTTGCAGTATTATCATTTAATGGAATAAGTGCATCTGTGTTCTTCTTTTTTTGGCTTTCTTTTATCAGTCCAGTCTTTAGATTATGGTCTTCTTTTATTTCTTTTACAATTCTCTTTTGTATACAGGATTTCCAATCCATTACCAATTTCCTCCGACTTTAAAACCATTAAGGATATTATTGAATAGTTCCTTATTTTTTAGTTCTTCTTTTCTTTGGAAATAAAAAATTTGGATTTTTCTTCCTGATTTCTTCTCAAAAGAGCTCACATCTAACTTTTTCTTTGTATTTGAAAAAATGGCAAGGTCAATATCTGAATTTTTTGTAATTTCTGCCTTTGCAAAAGAACCAAAGAGAATTATGGTGGGATTTATGAGCTCTTGTTCAAGATAAGGTAGTAATCCTATTTTTTTAAATTGCTGGCACCAGTATGTTTGTGAAAGTGTGATAAAGACTCTGTTTTTTTTATTTGCAATATAAAATATGTAGTTCCTTTCCTCTTCTTTTTCTAATAAACCTTCTTTATTAAACTGTTCTAATCTTTTTGAAGATGATGGTGGGCTTATTTTTTGTATTCGTGCATACTCTCTCACATTAATCCTTCTATAATTTTCTTTAAAGAAAGGTTCTAAAGTGTTAAATATTTCTAACATCTGTTAATTAATATTGACAGTTCTATTTAAATATTTCGTTTATAAGATATTTTTAACAGTAGTTAATTATTCTTAACATATAGATTTATAAATTCTTTTGCTTCATAGAGAGATATGCTAAATGGCTATGCGCATCAATATAAACATCTCTTTACAAGAAATTTGTTTGAGATTTATTTTCTCCTTACTTTTCGTGCATTAGGCTTTTCTCTCATAGGTATATTTCTTCCTTTGTATCTCTATGTAGAATTACATTTTCCTTTTTCTTCTGTTATTTATTATTTTATAGCTATGACTGTCTCTTTTGCTTTAGGTTCGCATATATCTCTTCAACTTATTACAAAGTACGGAGCAAAACATGCAATGATATGGAGTTATCCTTTTTTATTGATGGGTGTTGCTTTGACATTGTATTTACATAGCTACTCCTCATTGTATCTCCTCGCTTCAGGACTTATGGGCTTAAGTATGGGAATTTTCTGGATGGGTTTCCATATTGATGTTGCTGTGCATTCTCATAAAAATACTATAGGAAAAGAATCTGGGATGATTCATTTTTCAAGCATTCTTGGAGCAATTATTGGACCACTGTTAGGGAGTTTTATTATTCATTACTTTAATTTCTCAGTGCTATTTTTTACTGCTCTAGTGATGTTTATGATCTCTATTATTCCTATGTTTTTTTCTAAGGATTTGTATGTAAAAACAAGTTTTGATTTTCGTTCTTTATTTATCAAAGAGCATATTAAATATTTCTTTGCTTATTTTGCACAAGGAATACGCCTAACAGTAGCAACAGTCTCTTGGCCAATCTTTATCTTTACTATTTTTGGGAGTTATGTAGTTTTAGGAAGCTATGCTGCTTTTGCAACTTTTTCTATTGGAATTTTAAGCTATTTTGCTGGATCTGCTATAGACCATATGAAAGAAAAAGGAATTCTTATACGTATAGCTTCACCTTTTGAGTCTATGCTCTGGATTTTTAGTGCTTTTATTTCTACGAAGACTGGAGTGTTTCTTATTGGCTTATTTGGTGGCATTACAAGTTTAACGATTAACGTTCCTCTCCTAGCAAAGACCTATTCTAGAGCAAAGAAAGAACAAATTGCAGCCTTTGTTTTCTTTCGAGAAAGTTCTATTCGTGTAGGAGAGTTGACTGCACTTTTGTTTCTGCTTTTTGTAGCTAATTTGAAAGCTTCTTTCTTTTTAGCAGCTGCTAGTTCTTTGTTGTACTTATTGTTTTGATATTTTTGTGACAAAAAACCCTTCAGTGTCATTATCTTGCGGCCAGATGCGAAGGCATTTTTTTACTTCAGAAGAGAAGACTTGATTTTCAAATTCTTCAATTGCTTTCCCCCTTTTGATATCTAAAGAAATATTTTCTATTTTTGCTTGAGGGTTTTTTTCAAGAAGAAAATTAATTACTGCTTCATTTTCATCAGGTTCTAAAGTACAAGTAGAGTAAACCAGAATTCCTCCTTCATTGAGTGCATTGAAAGCAGTGCTAATTAATTCCCTTTGTATGCCTGCCATCTTTTTAATGGTATGGGGATTCCACATTTCAATGGTTTTGTAAGATTTTCTTATAGTTCCAATTCCAGAACAAGGAGCATCAAGAAGAATTTTATCAAACTTGTGTTTGAACCAACGGCCTTCCATTTTAGTGAGGATTGTATTATAGACTCCACAGCGTTGTAAATTTATTGTTAAGGGTTTTAATCTGTCAATTTTGTTATCATTTGCGATGATTATTCCTTGATTGTTCATCATGGCTGCCATTTGTGAAGTTTTTGAACCTGGAGAAGCACACATATCTAAAACAATATCTCCAGCTTTGGGTTGTAATACTACTGGAGGGATCATAGAAGCTGCGCCTTGAATATAAATATAACCTAAAAAATGTTCTTTTGTGTTGCCTACTGCTTTTTTGTTAATGAAAAAGCCTTCTTTACACCAAGGAATTTGTTCTAAGTTTTCAAAACGTTGTTGTATTTCTTTTATTGAAGTTTTAATGGTGTTAACACGAATTGATTTTCGCATTGGCTTTAATGAGGTTTCTGTGAATTTATCAATATCTGTTAGTAGGGAGTATCTTTCTAAGAATTTCTCTTTCCAATCTGCCATAGCTTGAAAAATTCTTTGTTGCTTAATAAAAGTAATCTTTTTAAGCTCCTCTTTATTTTATCCTTATGTGCGCGAATAGTTTAGGGGTAGAATCTGAGCTTCCCAAGCTTATGGCCCGAGAAATATCTTTTGAAGGTATTCGGGAATTCGAATCTCGGTTCGCGCATATTTCTTTTTTTAATTATAAAACTCAAAATGTTTTTCTTTGAAATCTATTCTACCTGCGTGGAATTCATAGAATGTTTTGGTTATTTCTCTTAGACTTTTGTTAACGCTGCTAAAACAGTGTGCTAAGAATATTGTTTTTCTGTGTTCTTTTGGAAATAGTATTTTTTGCTCTACAAGAAGGATATGTGCATTGTTTGCATCTTCATTCGTTGCTTCAATTTTGAGAAAGGCTGCTTGTGCGAAGGTTTCTTGCAGTTTATACAATTGAGTGAGTTGTTCAGGGAATAATGCCTCTCGAAGTATGCTAGAATGCATTTCTAGAGCTTGTGATATGATGCTTGCTGATTTGATATCAAAGATGTTTTTTTTCATTCCCAGCATGATGCCTACTTGTTCTTTTGGAGGCCATTGTCCTTGGTTTTCTTCTAGCATTTGTCTGTGGATATCTTCACTTTCTTCTACAAGTCTTTCTAGGTGAGGTAAGTATTCTTCTTGCTTATCATTAGGGATGTTGTTGTGTTTTTTTCGTATCCTTTTACGTTCTTCTCCTGAGAATATTTCACCTAAGTATGAATTCTTATCAGGATTAGATGTATACAGACATTCACTCCACTCTTCAGAATGGAGCCTTGCTTGAATCCTTTCTGTGTATATGCTATTTGTAAACATTTCTTTTACGTGGTCTTGAAGATTTTGTTTTGAAGTCATAGGGATTTTTTTCATTCCTAGGATTTATAAGCTTTTTTGTCTTTTTTTTTGAGGATGTATCGTTTTTTGGTCTTGGTTTGTTTTTTGCTTCTTTTTATGAGTTGTGCTACTCCTGAATCTTCGATACTTGTTTCTGTACAAGAAGAAGTTGCTGATGAAACTATTCCTGATGGAGGTATTGTTGGAGAGAGTGAAGTTTTTGTGGAGGGGCAGGAAGAAAATATTTTTGAGCAATCCTCTTCTTTGGGATCTCAGACGTATACTGAAGATGAGGTTGTTGTTATCCTTCGTGAACTTTCTGAAAGCTATGATGTTCCTTTGTGGTTTCTCAAGGCAATTATTCATAGAGAATCTGGTTTTAATGTGAGTGCAGTCAATATGGATGATTCTACTATGGGAGAAGAAAATTGGAATAGCCAAAAAGAGTATTGTGCGTTTACTTCAGATGGCTATCCTCATGGTTTAGGGTTGACACAGTTAACAGGGTGGATGTATCAAGGGTCTCCGTATCCTTATTGTTTAGAAGAGCCAGATGATGAGAATAAAGAGTATTATTATTCTATGAGAAAACAAGATTTTGGGGAATGGATTTCTATGGGAGAAGTGTCTGTACTGGAAAATCCTTTTGATCCCAAAGAAAATGTTGAACGTTTTCTAAGTGGATATGCAGTGCCTGCTTTTAAGTTGTTTGCTTCACAATATACAGAAGAAAGTGAGGAGGAGATTTGGAGGAGAGTTGCTTTTCATTGGAATAAAGGGTTGTATGCAGAATATGATGCAGAGAATACTGATTATTTAGCTTTGTATGACCAGTATGTTGAAGAGTATAAAGAATAATGATTTCTTGTCATAAACTATTTAAAGTCTTATTTTTTTGTTAATAGGATGCGTGAGTAGTACAGTGGTCAGTATTCGACCTTGCCAAGGTTGAGACCCGAGTTCAAATCTCGGCTCGCGCACCATTTTATTTAAAAAAATCTTTAGAATTGATTGTTTTTCCAAACATTATTGGCCAAGTATATTCTTTTAATCTTTTTTGTATTTGTTGTCTGATTTTTACAAAAATATATTCCAATAAGATTTAACCATTTCATCTGCTACAAAGTTGATTAGCAAATCATAATCTTTTAGATTAGACTCTTTTAAATCGGATTTATCGGCTTTTCTTAATGCTAAAAGATAATTGTTTCTAATTTTAGTGTGAATAACCATTGGAGGATAATTGTTCATCATTAACATATAATTAAGCAAAATTCTTCCAGTTCTCCCATTTCCATCAAAAAAGGGATGAATTGTTTCAAATTTATGATGAAATATAGTAGCTAATACTAGTGGGTGTAATTTATCTTTATTTTTTTCATACCCCTTTAATAAAATATCCATGTCTGCTTTTATATATGGAAAAGGAGTTGCCTTAAAATTAGCTTTTATTACTCTTACATCTTGTGTTCTGTATCCAATTCTTTTATCAATATTTGCTATTAATCTTTTATGAATTTCAATAATTAATTCATTAGTTATTTTTTCTTTGGACTCTTGTAGCCAATTAAATACTTCTTCAGTGTTTTTCAAATCATAAATATCTCTTAAAGGATGATTTTTTGGACTAATTCCATTTTGTAATAAATTTCTTGTTTCGTTTAATTTAATTGTATTTCCTTCAATATTTGTTGAATTAAAAGCAAATTCTATAATGAAATTCTTAAAAATCTCTTCTTTTGTTAATTTGTCGTAATTTTGGAATTCTTTGTTGTAATGCAATTTACAAGCTTCAATTTCGAATAATTTATCTCCGAGATAATTATTGGATTTAATTTTCGATTGTTTAATTTTTTCTAAGTATCTATTTGATTCTAAGAAATTATGAATAGTTTTGTAGGTTTTTCTGATTTGATCATTATACTGAGGTAATTTTGTGAGATTATTTTTTACTTCTTCTAGATTATCACCTAAGTAAGCTAGGTCTTTAATTATTATTTTTGTTCCTTTTCTTTCTGAGGCTCTCAAGTAGTAATACTCCTTATTTCCAATGGCCTTTTTGTAGATGTAAACCATAGTTTTTAATAGTATTAGCTAGTATATAAACCTTACCCTTTACATTTATATATCCATTTGTAAGGGGTAAGAGCCTTTTTTATAGAAAAGCATATAAATCTCGTCGCTATCTACTATTTAAAGTTAGGTAATA
>CAYHUV010000011.1:0-15754 GCA_964359695.1 Candidatus Woesearchaeota archaeon | reverse complement strand
TGCAGGGCGATGTATTCGTAGCGAAACAGATCGTTGTGTCGTGATTTTCATGGACGAACGTTATGCTTGGCAAAACTATAAGAAATGCTTCTCTCCAGATATGAACATGAAAATAGAAAAAGATCCCCTTCCTATGATTAAAAAATTTTTCCAAACATAATAGTCGTCGCTTCGCTCCTGTGCTCAGTCGCTGGCAGAGGCTCAACAAAAAACCAACGCTACAAGACGATAAGTTTTTCTAAGAATAAATTATAGAAATAAACAAAAAAAGATGTTAAGAAATCAATGATCTTAACAAATCATAACATTTTTCTTGTTCTTCTTCATCATTATTTGATAATTGAAGCAAACTTACTCCTTCTCTCTTATAATATATCAAAGGTTGAAATTCCATAGACATTCTTCTCATACTAAAATTTCCACCATCAACAGTATCATCTTTCTGAAATCTTCGCATTCTTTCTTCTGAGGTAATTACAAGCTGAATAAGATATTTTCTTACAATAGCATCTCGCTCTTCTTTAAGAAATTCTTCAATACATCCTAAATCTAAAAATTTATCCCTAATATACTGAGTATGAGCACAAGAATCGATAATAACATTTTTAGAGTCTACTAAAGTATAATCTCTTCTTTCACAAACTTCTTCCCAAATAGTAAACCATCCTTCAGGATAAGGGATATTATCATAATCCTGAGGATACAACTCTTTTCGTAATTCATCAGTAGATATCCTGATTAAACCATCTAAAGCTAATTTCCTCGACAAGGTAGTTTTGCCATCACCAGGCCAACCTGTGAATACAAATAAGTTTAATTGTTCTCTCATAATGATAATCCTTTATTTGCTTTTAGTCTTACTAAGAATCTCTCTACTCTATCTCTAGGGAATAACCAAAGATTTGCCAAATTATTTCCAATAATTTCTCTACAATAGAGTTGTTGATAATATTCCCTAACATCACAAGTATAAGCAACACCCCTATTCAAATAATCCTGAGCAAAACATCTTGCGTTACCCTTTAGTCCAAATTTTCTAAATAAAGAAAAATGAGGAGTTGCATATGGAACAAAATCCTCAGCATGAAGTTTTAAATCTTCCAAACGCTCTATTCCAACAAGATAAGTATATTGTAATTTCCCAATACCACATGCTTTTAGTCTTTTAAGGTCTTCAAGCATTTCACTGATGGTTCTTTTTCCTTTAATACCATGCATTATTTCACTTCTTTGAGTAAATCTTTCTAAAGTATATGCATATTCTAATTTTTTTGCATCACCTATCTCAGTTATAACTTCTTCTAATAATTTCCCATCAGTTATTTGTGAGCCTATATATAAAAATTGACCTTCAAATCCTTTTTCTCTTGCTGCTCTTATAGTTTCTACAAAATCATAGGATGCTCTATATTCAGAAGAGAAGCAACCAGTAACAAAAGCAATTTGTTTAAAAGACGTTAAAGGATGTTCTATCTCAACTTCAGCAATAATATCTCTTACAGAACGATTTTGTTTATTTTTAGATCTTTCACCATATGCACAAAAATCACAACCAGAACAGTTTTGATGATGATTTAAGTTTAATAAGTTTTCATCATCTAATGTAGGACAAGCCCTATCACCTCCTAACGGTCCTCGAACATAAAAATAAGGCATGTCTAAACTAGAACGATCTAATAAGACATGATCCAATGATAATTCTTCTCCTAAAAAGAACAATCTTTCTTCTTGTACTTCATAAGGGGAATCTTCTTCACTAACTAAAAAATCAATTTCCACCAAATGATCCTCATCCCAAATTTCAAAAATAGGGCGAGATATACCTTCTGTGAGATCTTTATCTTTTATACCACAATACTTTAAATTAAAAAAATGAAGTTCTAATTCTGAAGAATGAGGATAAATTTTTCTCAAATCTTCAAATTTTATAGGCATTCTCATGTTTTTTACTCTTCTTCAATTTTTTTTGAGTTAATCATTAGTAATTTACAACTATTTTTTCCATTACATTCAAGAATACTGACTCCACAATTTGGAGGATTGTATTTTTTATAATCTTCTCGGGATTTATTTAATAGGTAAAGTAATAATTCTAATATATTCCCTCCAGAAGTAACTAAGAGAATGGTTTTATGACTATGTTTAGCAATTAGTTCATCCAAAAAAAGAATCATTTTTTTTCTAGTATCCAAACAAGATTCGCCACCTTCAGGTCTAAAAATATGGTAAGGCTCCCCACTGTCTTTAACAGCCTGATCTAATATTTCCGCAGGTTGCCCTTCAAACTTTCCCATTGCTCTCTCTCTCAAAACAAGTGTGATTTTTATTTCTTTTTTATGAAAGATATTGATAATATTCGCAGTTTCAACAACTCTTCCTAAATCACTAGCATAAATCACATCAATGTGTTCATTTTTTAAAAGATTAGCCACATCTCTTGCTTGTTTTCTTCCCTCTTCTGTAAGTTGGCTCGGAATATGACCTTGCATTATTCCCTTAAAATTATGTTCGCTCTGGCCATGTCGTACTAAAATCAGTTTCATTTTCTTTCCATCCTCCTTAATAGTTTCATTTTATGAATAACACTTCGTGATATTCCTTCACAAAACGCATTTGTTCTTACTCGAGAAGAAATTTTACAATTACTATTACATTCTAAACAAAGACCCACATCTATGCCCTTATCTTTTGCACTTTCCACAACCCAACCAAGCATTTCATCTCTAATCTCTTGTTTGGGATAGTATTCACCACAAAATAATTCTAAATCGAAATAATCCAAAAGAGTTTTATCAATATTTTCAACTATAGGAAGAGTTTTAGGTGTCAACTTTAATGTTTCTGTAGTGAGATGACATATTCCTATTCGATATAATGATTCAAGAACGTCTAAAACATCTTCCCTAGTGTGATACTTAGGGTATAATGGTTCAAATCTTACTGAAACTTCATATCCATCATCAATAAGGTTTTTTATTCCTCTTAATCTTTGGGAAGCAGTTTCCTTCATCGGTTCCCATTTTCTGCTATAATCATCATTGAAACCTGTATAAGCAATCTGTACAATGACCATATCAAATCTTTGAACATCTGAAATGGCTAAAGTTTTTCTTAGAGAATTGGGAAACCTTGAAATAACATTAAGAACATTTCTTTTTCCAGGTAATCTTTTATAAAAAGAACTAACTTCTTCTTCCCTCTCAGGGATTGTTGATTCAGTAGTTTCATTAATAAACATTTTATCAGTTAAATTCTCAAAACAATCTCCTGAGACTAAAATTTCATCATCTCGACTTCTATTCGCAAAACAAAGAGGGCAACCAGAAGTACAACCAGGCCCTACGGGTTCAATAATAGAAAATTGTTTTCCCATTACTAATTCGAGAGTCCTATAATGGCATAAAGGATTTTGATAGTAATATTCTTGTTTCATATATTATCACAGTTAAGTAGTCCTATTTAAGTTTAATCCTTGTACTGTACGTACCACAAAAAACAACAAACAAGTTGAATTGTCGTCGCTTCGCTCCTTGCTAAGTCGCCGCAGGGCTTCTACAACAAGACGAACGTTACAATACGCTGGGTTTTTACAGTTGGTAGCCTTATATAGGCGTTTTACCATAATCAAGGGTAAGAAAATGGGGCTAAGAAACACACTTATTGGAACAGAACACTCCAAACTCAAAAAATAGAGATACTCACAAAAAGGATTTTATCAGAGCCATTCCAATCGTAAACTTTATTAAAAACAGTAACCTATAAAAAAAGTATGAATAGCAATATTAAAAAAGATATTCTAACAGTTCTAAGAAAAGTTCAACCACTCCTAAGAAAAGAAGACATTGCAAATCTAAAAATTATCAGCAACCAAACTTTGCATAATGCCAGTATTTTCCAAGATCCAGATTCTATTTCTATTTCAATAATTATTTTTTCACTATCCAAAATATTAAATCGCCCACGACTTGAAAATAATCCTGCAATTATAAAATTTAAAGAAGAAATAGGAACAGAATTATTTATTGCAAAAAATGCTCTAGAAAAAGACAATGAAAAAGAGTATAAAGAAACTATGAAAAGAATTTTTCAACATATCTCCCGTTTTGAAAAAAAATTTGGGATGTATATCACACAAGTATTAGAACATGCCAAAATAAAAAAAGGAGGGAGAATTTATGAGCATGGTTTTTCTGCAGGTAGAGCCGCACAAATTCTTGGAATTTCTTCCTGGGAGCTCATGAGTTATTTAGGAGAAACAAAACTTAGTTCTTTCACAAAAGATACAAGTACTTCAACAAGAGAAAGAATGAACCTCACCAGGAGACTTTTCTCAATATGAGAGCAATCATCTTTGATTCAAGTACAATTATTAGCCTTGCTTTAAACAACTTCCTTTGGATTCTCCAACCGTTAAAAGAAAAATATCAAGGAGAATTTTATATAACTGAAAGCATAAAAAAAGAGATTATAGACAGGCCATTTCAAATAAAACGTTTTAAACTAGAATCTATACAAATTAGTAATGAACTAAATAAAGGGACATTAAAAGTTTACACAGAACAAGACCTCACAAAAGAAATACAAGAGTTAGATACAATTGCTAATCATATATTTCAAGGAAAAAATAATTTTCTGAAAATAATCGATGAAGGAGAACTCACTGCTCTTGCTCTTGCAAAAAAAATTAATGCACAAGCCTTGGTTATAGATGAAAGAACAACAAGACTTCTCATAGAATCACCAGCAAGTTTAAACAGCTTATTTAGAAAAAAGTTTAATGAAGATATAAAGATAGACCAAAAGAATCTCAAACAATTTAAACAAATGGTTGGAAATATTCCTATTATCCGTTCAGTAGAACTCAGTATTGCTGCATATGAACTGGGTATTCTTGATAACTACCTCCCACAAAAAAACCAACAAACAAAAAGAGACCTCCTTGATGCTCTCTTATGGAGCATGCGTTTCAAAGGCTGTGCAATTTCAGAAAAAGAAATGCAAGAAATTCTCAAAGAAGAACTCAAAGAAAATTCATTTCTAAAAAGGGATAAAAATAACAAGAAAAATATACGTACATCCCGGTGAAGATTTTTCAGTAAACTTACCATAAGGTTTATAAAACTAAAGTTGTGAACTTTTCAAATCAAAAACATATGGGGGAGCCTAAAATGAGCAAAAATTTTAAAGCATTGAGTGTTGCACTAGTACTTCTTATAGTATTATTAAGTCTATCTGTATTAGTAAGTGCAGATAGTGACCTCTATGACATCACTAAAGTTGAAGTGAATGGCGTAGAAATGTCTATCGGTGGCACAACTACCACACAAGTAGAGCTTGATGACACAACAGAAATAGAAGTCTACCTTGAAGGAACAGGAAACTCTACGACATGTACATCTGGTATTGATGATTGTGTAGTGGAAGTTCGTGTAAAAGCCTGGATTGGTGGCTATGAATATGACGATATTGAATCTAGTTCTAGCCTATTTGATATTGAACCAGGAGTAAGTTACAAAAAAACACTCTCCTTAGATATTCCAGAAGATCTTGATGTAGAAGACAATGACTACACATTATACGTTGAAGTTTATGATGATGAAGATAGTGAAAGAGAAGACTTTGATCTTTTTGCAGAAAGAGCAAACCATAATCTTAACATTGTAGATGTTATTTATGATACTTTTGTTGATGTTGGTGAAACAACAACAATAGAAGTTCGTGTAGAAAACCTTGGGGAAAGTAAAGAAGAAGATATTAAAGTAGAAGTCTCTCTTAATGGAGATTCATCTGTTGACTATATTAACGAACTTGCTGCATTTGAAGAAAATAATAAAGACGAAGAATCTTCTGATTCTGCAACAGTAGTATTGAATATAAATGATGTTCCAGAATGTGGCTACTATGACCTTAATGTAAAAATTACTTATAACAGAGGCCACGATACCTTAGAGGAAACCTACAAAGTTTGGATTGAATGTGATGATTCACTCGAAGAAGAAGAAAATGGAGAAGAATCCGGTAAAGCAATAACAGGGATTTCAGTTAGTTCCTCAGATATTGAAGGAACAGCTGGAGAAGAAACAAGCCTTACTTTAACTTTTACTAACACAGGTACTGGTTCTGAAACCTATTCTGTTAATGTGAACGGCGAAGAACAATGGGCAGATAGTGACGCCACTCCTGAATCTGTAACAGTTGCTGCCGGCGAATCTCAAGAAATAACAGTAACTATAACTCCAGATGAAGATGCTTCTGGCGACTATGAGTTTACCTTACAAATCTTAAATGCAGATAATGAACTCCAAGAAGAAGTTGATATGGAATTGTCTGTAGAAGAAGAGAAAGGATGGTTTGGTGACACAAATTCAATGCTTAAAGCTGGATTTATCATCTTAATCGTTTTAATCATCATTATTGGATTGATTGTTGCTTTCCGAAAATTAAAAGACGATGATGATGAAGATGGTTTAGAACCAAAAGAAGGACAAACCTATTATTAATTAATTTTTTATTTTTTTATTTATTATTAATCTTTAATACTCTTTCTTAAATATTATTAACTTTCAAACTAAGTAGTCTTTATGAAATATCAAACTATTGAAGGTATAGTTCACGATCTTGATACATTAACTTCAGAAGAAAGAAGAATTTTTGATGATATGTATAAATACTCTCTAACTGCACCAACATGGATTTCAATAATGCAACCACATATATTTCATAGGCACATCGTTGATATCGCACAAAAGGCTTTAGAAACAAAATGGCAAGAACATCCTCTCTATAGAATTAACTTAGATCTTATTGGAAGAATAGGAGTAAGAACAGGGAATTTAGACAATCAGAAAAATCATATCCAGATCCATTAATAGATTAAACCCAAAGAATAATAAACCCTTAATCTCATTAAATTCTAAATGATAGAAGATATTATAGGATATTTAGCAGGTTTTCTTATTATGATTAGTTTAATTCCTCAATTGATAAAAACTTACAAAACAAAAAAAACTAAAGATATTTCTTTGACAATGTTAATTATTGTTAGCCTTGGAACAGGTCTTTGGGCAATTTACGGATTTTTATTAAATAGTTATCCAATGATTATTATGACTGGTTTAGGATGTATAATGAACATTATACTTGTTTTTATGAAAATAAAATACAAATAAAATTACTTCTTCCAAAAGGTCTCTACTTCATCCACTCGCCACTTCGGATTTATTTCCAACTCTTTCTGCTCTCTTTTTCTTTCTAACCATCCTTGATAGGCAATCATCGCACCTTGATCTCCTGCGTACTCTAATGGGACAATATATGCTTTTGCTCCTCTCTGCTCACACATCGCTTGTAACATCTCAGAAAATCGTTTGTTCGCAGCAACCCCACCAATCAACAGCACTTCATTCTTCTCACAATGTGCTAAAGCTCTTTCAGTAACTTCAATCAACATCGCAAAACAAGTTTCTTGGAGAGAAAAACATAAGTCTTCCTTAGAAACACCTTTCTTATACAACTGCACAGCTCGTGTCACAATCCCAGAAAAATCGACATCCATCCCTTTCACAGAATAAGGTAATTCAACATATTTCCCTTTCTTCGCTAATTCTTCAACTTTAGGCCCACCTGGAAATCCCAACCCAATCTCTCGTGCAAATTTATCCAAAGCATTTCCTACAGCAATAGAAAGTGCTTCACCAAACACCCTATATTTGTCTTCATGCACAATCACCTGTGTATTCGCTCCAGAACAAAAAAGAAATATAGGATCTTTTGCTCTTGTACAAAACAAACCAATCTCAAGATGTGCAACAATATGATTTACGCCGATGAGTTTCTTTTTATATTCTTTAGCTAAAGCAACAGCAAAATTTCTTTCCACAATTAATGCAGGTGCTAACCCTGGTCCTTGTGTATATGAAATAAGATCAATATCATTCATAGTTAGATTAGCATCAGAAAGAGCTTGTGCTAAAACTTTTTCCTTCACAGCAATATGATGCTTTGCAACCTCGTTAGGAATCATCCCACCCTGCTCAGTTGTAAAGACATCCCGAACATTCGCTCGAATATTCTTCCCATCAAAAATACCAATTCCAAAAGTATGTGCAGATCCTTCAATAGCTAAAACATTCATAGAGAAAAAGAAAAAGAAAGACTTTAAAAAACTTTACTTCTTCTAAAAAGACTATGAAACGAGTGATTAAAGCTCCTCAAAATTATGAAAGAATACGAACAAGATATGTACATATTAAAGAGTTTGAATGTGTAACTTGTCAGAGTAGATCAACAGAACCAATCCTTTGTTGCGGAAAAAATATGCCAAAAACACACAAACATACAGATAAATATTGTAAAGGCTGTTGTTAAAAAAGAACTACACAATGTTTATAAGTTGTTTTTTTAGAAATAACCTAATGGGAACATATTATATTCTTCCAATTGTAAAAGATCACTACTCAACCTTGGAAAGAATTTTAAGAATAACTAAAGAAATACCTAACTTATATGATCTTACAGGAAATTTAAGAAATTGCAAGTTTGAAGAAGTAAAAAACGATATTCTTGGAGAGTTTTTTGTTTTTAGAACAAAAGAACAAGGTCTTGCAGAAAAAATGCGGCAAGAATTACGTAACTGTGACATAGATTTAATGGTACTTCCTTTAATAAATGCTTCTTACCCAGATTAAAGATAAAATATTTAAAGAATCTCTTCATAGGAATTTCTATGAAAAAAATACAACTAATAATTCTCTTAGGAGCCGTACTATTTCTATTTTCTGCATGTACACAGCAAAGTCAAACAGATAAAACAGTTGTTCTTGAACCAGCTAAAGAAGAAGACGACACCAGTCCTCCTCTACCTGAAGGAGAGAATATTATACAAATAACATCCTCAGGATTCAATCCAAGTACACTAACAGTAACAGCAAGAACAACAGTAACTTTCATTACGATGGACGAAGGAACATATTGGCCAGCATCTGCATCACACCCTAGTCACACAGTCTACCCATCAGAAGGTGGTTGTATTGGTTCAACATTTGATGCATGTAAAGAATTAGCACAAGGAGAAACCTTCGAGTTTACTTTTGATGAAGTTGGCCAATGGAGTTATCATGATCATTTGAACCCGAGCTTAACTGGAATAGTGATTGTTGAATAATTTCTTTTAATTTTTTTACTTTCTAAAATAAAGTTTTAATTCACAAAGATTTAAATAGATTAATAACAATAATTATCAAAAATGTTTAAAAAAAAGATTGATGAAACAAAATTAATCTCTTTCTTTTTACGAATGGGTTTAACTATTGTATTTCTTTATGCAAGCATTGCTATTCTTCTTAATCCTTCAGTATGGCTCGGTTTCATTCCATCGTGGTTAACGAACATTATTCCGGAAAAGATTTTCTTAATAACACATGTTATTATGAATCTTATAATTGGAATTTGGTTGCTTACTGGAAAAAAGCAGTTTTATGCCTCTTTAATTGCAAGTTTATCATTAACAGTTATAATAATATTTAACTTAAGAGTGTTAGATATAATTTTTAGAGATATTGCTATATTATTCTCAGCAATATCATTAATGATCCTACATCTCAATGAGGTGAAAGAAAAATAGCAAACATACAATTAATTAGTTTCTTTATTGTTTTAAGCATTCTTGGTCTTGCCAATGCTTTATATTTAACTTGGAAGCATTATAAGAAAAGACCATTAATCTGCCCATTATCTCATGATTGTAGTATTGTCACAGAAAGCAAATGGTCACATATCTTTGGAGTTAGAAATGAATGGTTAGGCTTATTATTTTTCTTTAGTATGATCGTTGCTGGAGTGTTACTTAGTACAACAACAATTATATTTGGGATTAGTTTATCTTTCTTAATTTTAATTAGTGCAGGTATAGGATTATTATTTTCAACATTTTTAATATTAATTCAATTAATTAAGATTAAAGATTATTGCTTTTATTGCATGGTATCAGCATTAATTACATTAATATTATTCTTAAATAGCCTAATTTTATGGATGAGTTAATCACTAAACATTTAGCCTATAATTTTTCTTTACTAACGATAACCCATCATAGTCTCCATTCAACAACTTTTCACAAAAAAGAAAACATTCTTTAAATACCTTTGTATCCTCCTCGATACTCCGGAAATCTTCCGGATTTTTTCACGAAAAGTTTATGAAAACAATTTTGTTTAAAGAGCTTATGACAAAATCAAGCATAGAGTTCCTTTCAGACATCACAAGAACCTATACAACATTTATAGTTGGTGCTGGAGCAATGGGATATTATGTCTCAGAAATCCTTATAAAGTCAGCAGCCCAAATCATTATTACAGAAATAGCATATATATTTATTTGATTAGTCATAATTATTTGGATAAAAGAAACTATCTTAAAGGAAGAAATACAATGAAAAAAAGATTTATTTGGATAAAAGAAAACTATTTACTCATAGTTGCATTTATTTTATTTCTTCTTTTAATGTTTTCACTTACAAGAGAAGGTGCAGATATACTTGAGAAAGTTATAGAATCAGTAAAAAATATTTTTGTGTAAAATATAGAACCTTATTTTCTTGAACTCCTGTAAAAACTAACTCTAATCACTCAACTTCATTCCACGAGAAAGACTTTCTTCCCAAGCACTTGTTGTAATCTGAATAAACTCAGCCTTTTCTTGCATCTCAACAATAGTCCGCGCACCACAATAACTAAAGCCACTTTGCACACCTTTAAGAATTCCTTTAATCACTTCTTCCACAGGCCCTTTGTAATCAACAAGCGTTGCAACACCTTCTACAAAGACATCTAATTTTTCTTTGACTTTCTTCCCATCTTGGCTTTCCTTTCGTTCATGATTACTATCATACGATGCACTTCCCATATATCTTTTGTACCTCTTTCCATCCTTCATAATAATCATTCCAGGCGCCTCATCTGTCCCAGAGAAAAAACTTCCAGAGAGCACACTAGTCGCCCCTGCAGCAAGAGCCTTTGACACATCACCAGGATATTTCATTCCTCCATCTGCACACACAGGAACAGCATACAATTTTGCAACAGAACATACATCCATCACTGCAGTTAACTGAGGTATTCCAGACCCAGAAATAATTCTTGTCGTACAAACCGGCGAACTGCCAATTCCCACTTTCAATCCATCTGCTCCAGCTTCAATTAAATCCCTTGCTGCCTCAGCTGTAGCAATGTTTCCCACCATTACATCAATATTAAAACTACTTTTCAACTCCTTCACTCGCTGAATAACAAGATCTGAATGTGCATGTGCAATATCCAAAATAAGAACATCAGCTCCAGCTGCAATCAATGCTTCTGCACGTTGAAGAGTATCTTTCACTCCTACAGCAGCCCCTACTCTCAATCGGCCTTTACTATCTCTATTTGCTTGTGGCCAGGTTTCAATTTTCATAATATCTTTCGTCGTAATCAAACCTAATAATCGTCCATGCTGTAACAGAGGTAATTTTTCAATTCTATGTTTATGCAATAAATCTTTTGCTTCATCAAGACTAATTCCATAGGAAGCAGTAATGAGTTTCTCTCGTGAAGTCATAACCTCAGAAATTCTTTTTCCTAAGTTAGTTTCAAAAAGATAATCTCTAGATGTAAAAATTCCTACAAGTTCATCTCCACGTAAAACCAGAAGACTAGTAACATTTTCATGTTTCATAGTATCAACTGCTTGCCCAAGAGTAATATGTTCTTGCACAGTCAAAGGATGTTCAATCACATAACTCGTACTTTTCTTGACTTTTATCACTTCTTCAGCTTGTTCTTCAACAGTTCCAAATTGATGAATTACTCCTAAACCTCCATTTCGTGCCATAGCAATTGCCATTTTATGTTCAGTAACAGAAGCCATATTTGAACTCACAAGAGGAATATTTAAAGAAATATTTTTTGTAAATCTTGTATGTAAATCAGCCTCGCTTCGAGAGTTTAAAGGTGTTCTTTTTGGAACAAGAAGAACATCATTATACGTGAGCCCAGTACGAATTTGCATAACAAAGAAAACACTTTTGAAGCTTTAAATACACTCTGTGAAAGTTATATATATATTAGAGTCTTCACATGTAAACAGAATAATTTTACTCTTTTGTTCCCTTCAAATGAGGAATTCTTGGCACAAAAACAGCATAAAGCGTTGCAATTATAGCAATAAAATACCACCCAAATCCTATAGCCATCCCAATAGCTGCTGCAAACCAAATACTTGCTGCAGTTGTCAAATTTGTAATTTTCTGTCCTTCACCTTTTAAAATAATTCCAGCACCAAGAAATCCAATACCAGAAACTATTTGTGCAGCAATTCGTGCTGGTGCTAAAGGTTCCATAATTCCAGAGATAAATGTAAATAACATTGCCCCTCCAATTACAAAACAATGTGTACTAATACCCGCAACCTTGCCTCTTAATTCTCTTTCAACACCGATAGCATAACCAAATACTAAAGCTAATAATAACTTTAATAAAAACTCCCATTCATACCCAGTTAATAAATCAAACATCCAAAATAACAGGATAAACAAATTTAAATAGTTTTACACCCTAAAATAAATATGCCACAAGAACATTCTGTTGGAATTATTCTTACAAATAAAGATCAATATCTTCTTCTTCATTATACAAAAGGCCACTGGGGATTTGTCAAAGGGAATGTAGAGAATAATGAAACTCCAGAAGAAACAGCACGTAGGGAATTAAAAGAAGAAACAGGAATAACCACTGTATTTTTCACAAAAGAATTCTTTGAAAGAGAGGAATATTTTTATAAAAGAGAAGGAAAAACCATTCATAAAGAAGTAGAATATTTTCTTGGAGAAACCCCTGAAACAATAGTTACACTTTCAAAAGAGCATACAGAGTATAAATGGCTCCCATCTCAGGAAGCAATAAATCTTCTTAGTTTTCCACAAGGAAAAGAACTCTTAAGAAAAGTAGAAGAGTTTAAGAGATATCATTAAGAAAGGAGAATCCAAAAATCTTCCGGATTTTCTCAAGCAGTACTTTTAAATAGAAGTATCTACATGTATATACATGGAACTTACAAACTTTCAAGGGAAGCCAGTATACATTAGCACACATGCAATAAAACAAGCAAGAATAAGAAGAATTGCCTTCCCAGATTACGTAAAGAAGATAATAGAACACGGAAAAATAAAAAGATTTGGAAAAAATCTTATTCAATTTAAAAGAAGAAACAAAAAAGGATCAGTGATTATCATTGTAGAAGATATTGGAGCTATAATGATTATAAAAACTGTCGAGCGAGGAAACTAAAATGCTATGCCCATTCTGTAAAAAAGGAAAAATGAAAGTCATAAAAGACAAAATGCCCATAGACAATATTGAATTCGAAGCATTTGAGTGTGAAAAGTGTAAAGAGAGTATATTAGATATGAATCAGCTCAATACTTTGGCTGATAAGTATAAAGAGTGGAGAAAGACAAAAAAAACGAGCTTTGCAAAATGGGGAAATAGTCTCGCTATTCGCATTCCAGACGAATTAGTGAAAGAACTCAAAATAAAACCAGGAAGCAAAGCAAACATTACAAGAGAAAAAGGAACTCTTAAGATTATTCCCGCATAGTTTATTTCCTCACGACAATCTCAACCACATCTCTGTGCTTCAATACATGTTCTTTTCCCACAGTTCTTTTTGTACGCACATCAATTGCACGAATAAATGCATTACCAATATCAGTATGTAAACGGAAAGCAAAGTCTAATGCAGTCGAACCATCTTTCATAAGAAAACAATCAGGAAGAACATTACCATCTTTATCTTCTAGTTTATTTACTCCTCCAGGAAATATTGCAATATATTTCAAGACATCAAGAACAACAGTATCGAGAACTTTTTGTACACCAGTATTTCCATACTGTTGAAGAATATTTTTATCAATAAAATCAAGAGCATGTTTCTGCACATCACTCACTTCTTTAGAATAAGTAAACTTCCCATCACCAGGGACATACTGTATCAACTCTTTCTTTGCAGCACCTTTCAAAGCTAATTCTGATTCTGCAGAACAAGGAATAATAACCCTTTCAGGAAAACGTTCTTGTAATCGTTTCAAATTCTCCCTAGCAATAGGAATATCAGCTTTATTTGCTGCAATAATCATAGGCTTAGTTACGCTTCGTAAATAGGAAGCTAATCCCCGAAGATCATCTACATTCCATTGTTCAATAACATCAGAAAGTTTTAGCTTTTTTACTGCATCTTTTACAATCTCTTCAGTAACACGCAAACCAGAAAGTTGTTTTGCAATTGCTTTGAATATATTCGCATTCTCCTGTTTAACTTGTCGTGCAAACTTATCCCAGCCTTTATTTAAAATTCTCAAATACCACAAATCTAATTCTTCATCAAGAAAAAGCACATCATGAATAGGATCATAACTTCCTACAGCTACTGGCTCTCCTTTTTCATTTGTACTTCCTGAAAGATCAATCACATGAATCAAAGCATCAGCTTGATTGAGATCATCAAGGAACTGGTTCCCTCGTCCCAATCCTTCACTTGCTCCTGGGACTAATCCTGCAACATCGAGTAATTCAATAGGTACAAATCTTTGATGTTCTGCACAATATCCCATACGAGGATGGCACTGTGTAGAAAAATCTTTATCAGCACAATCTATTCTCACATGAGAAATCCCTTTATTAGGAGTTATAGTGGTAAAAGGATATGGAGCTATAGCTACTTCGACAAGAGTACAAGCTTTAAAAAAAGTTGACTTCCCACAACTAGGTTTTCCAACAAGACCTATAAGCATTCTTCTTTCCTATACTTATTTTTTATATCTTTAAACATAGCTAAAAAAACATTTTCAGAACTTTATATATTTAACCATAACCTATTTAAATCGTTAAAAAACCTTTTCTATGGCCCTGTAGCTTAGCCTGGCTGGAGCGCCGGTCTTATATGACTGTCATTCGACTTTGGATGATAGCTGAAGTCAGCCGGAGGCCGCGAGTTCAAATCTCACCAGGGCCACTTTTTACTATGGAAACTTACATCAAAGAATTTTTAGAGAAAAATAATATCTACTACAAACTTTACACACATCCAGCAGTATTCACTTGTGAAGAAGCAGATATGCATTGCAAACATGTCCCAGGAATACCAGGAAAGAATCTATTTCTCAAAGAAGAGAAAGGAACACAGTTTTTTTTAGTCATTCTTCCCGCACACAAAAAGCTCAACATGAACTCTCTTGCACTAATCCTAAATATAAAAAAGCTCAAATTTGCAAACGAAAAAGAACTCAAAGAAATACTAAGCTTAACACCAGGTTCTGTTTCCATTCTTGGGCTCATAAATGATAAAGAAAAAAAAGTACAAATGGTAATTGACAAAGAACTCTGGAATGCAGAAAGAGTCAATTTTCATCCAAATATCAATACAGAATCACTTACATTTGACAAAGAAATATTTCATAGACTAACAGGCATTCTTTGTAAAGAATATAGAATAGAGCATATATGAAGGAATAGAATCCATTAAAAGAGAAGGTCTAAGAAGAGAGATCTTTCTGATAAAGTCTAAAAAGTGGACTTAATACTTGTTAGTTGCAATTTGCCCCCTCGCTACGAAACGAAAAACGAACGGAAGCCCCACCTTAACGAATTCAACAAGTTTTATATAATGAGGATATAATACTAACTAGGATTGATACAGAAGAAATAATCGAAAAGTTAAGAGGGGC
>CAYHUV010000010.1:0-16339 GCA_964359695.1 Candidatus Woesearchaeota archaeon | reverse complement strand
AAAACCTAGAAATAAATACATGAATACTTTTAGTGCATCTAAGTGTGCACGTGGAAGTTCTTGTTCATTGATTTTATAATCTTTTTTTGCTTCAAAGTTTGTTGTTTTATAGACAAGTGGTAAGGCAGCAAAAACCATGAGAAAAACAAGAATAAGACTTGCTTCATTACGAAAAATCCAGAGTGAGAGAAAGATTGCAACTGATGCATATAACATTCCTAAAAGGAATACATAGTATGGCCTTTTTTCTGCCTCTTTTACTCCCAATAGGGATTCTAACACCATAATTAATCTTTAGGTTACTTTATATTTAAAGGTTTTGTTAGTAACTTCTTGCAATGTAAACTATAGCTGAAGATTTTTTCCCACAGATGATACATGTCCCTTTAAGTTTTTCTGTTTCGTCTAATCTTGTTCCTCTCACATAAGCTTGTGTTTCTTTTTCTATCCATTCTGCGCAGTTTCTTCCTTCATTTGTTACAGAACAAAATTCACCTTTTACAATTTTTCCTGATTCTATTTCTGTTTTTATAGATTTTTTATCTTTTGCTGATACGATTGCATCATTAAATAATTTATCTGCTTGGCTTATAATATTTTTATCAAACTCTTGGGAAATATTTTTTACAACTTTTAAAATATCTTTTTCGTCAATCTTTTCTCTTTTTGAAATATCTCTTCTAAATATTCCTAATTTTTTTTCATTGTGTTCTTTTTCTCCAAGTTCTATTCTTAAAGGAACACCTTTTAGTTCCCAGAAATAACATTTTTCTCCAAAGGTTCTATCTGTGGCATCTATTTCTACAGAAAAATCTTCTTTTTCTAATTTTTCTTTGAGTTTTTCTGCTTTCTTTAGAAGTGTTTCCGTTGGTTTTATTACTGCTATTACTATTTCTACAGGTGCAATTTTCCAAGGGAAACGTAGTCCTTTATCATCTCCATGAACAATAATTACACTTGCAAATATTCTTGAAATTGCTGGACCATAACATGTAATCCATACAAATTGATCTTTTTCTTCTTTATCTTTGTAAGTTACATTGAATGCTTTTGCAAAATTTTGTTTTAACAAGTGTGTAGATGGTTGCTGTACAACTTTTCCATCAGGATTTAGTACATCTGCAGCAAAAGTTCTTTCTGCTCCTGGAAATTTATCCCATTCAGGTCTTTCAAAAAAGATAAATGGGAGTCCATAGATATCATGCAAGACTTCTTTTGTTGTTGCCATGTCTTCATAGACTTGTTTCATTGCATTGTCTTTTGTTGCATGTGCACAGTGTGTTTCTATCCAATGAAATTCTCTGGATCGTAAAAAAGGCCTTGTTGCTTTTGTTTCATATCGAAAGACTTGTGCTCTTTGGTATGTTTTGAATGGAAGATCTCTATAGGATCGAATCCATAAAGAAAACATTTGATAGAATGCTGTTTCGGAGGTTGGTCGTAGGGCTAATTTTTCTTCTAGAGGGTGATTATCTCCATGGCTTGTTACCCAGAAGACTTCTGGTGTAAATCCTTCAATATGACTGGATTCTAATTTAAAGTTTTTTTCTGGAATGAGTGTAGGATACCAGTAGGGTTTGTGTCCTTTTTTTTGGAGTACTTTTTCTAGATATTTGTACATTTTTTCCATAGAAAGAACGGACCATGGTTGGAAGACAAGAAAGCCTTTGACATTATATCGTATGTCTGCAAGCTCAGCTTTTTGAATCACTTGCGTGTACCATTCAGAAAAATCTTTTTCTTTTGTTACTGTAATCCCTAAGTTGTCTGCCATAGTCTTTTTTATTTTTGGAAACTTTAAATAGTTTGCTCTATTTTTTAGCTAAACATTTCTTCATTGAGAGTATCCATTTGTTCTGCTGAGAGTCCCTTTTTTGGTTTTGTGCTTTTTGCTTCTTTAAAGAGTTGTTCTAAGTCTTTATTATTCTTTATTTTTATCATTTTGTCATTGTCACCAGAGCTAAAATCGCATGCTGCCGAGGATAGAATGCTTTGAGTTCTTGATCTACGATTGTTTCTGAAAAAACAGCTTCTTCTCCTGTGAATACGTGGAGCTTATTCTTTATATGGAGGAGTTCATGTAAAGTAATTCCTTGGAGGAAGAGTTTTGTTTCTGTATGAGAAAAGTCTTTTGTAAGTTTGTTGATGATTTCTTCACAATAGTATAGCAGGTTTCCTCCTTTCATTTCTGCGACAAAGCAAGGCGTTTTATCTAGATGTTTTTTCAACTGCATCATATCTAAGTAATGGGAAAAACGTTCTTTTGTGATGAACATGACGAAAGGCTTCTCTATATCTTTCTTAAAATTCATAATTGTATCATTGATCACTAAAAGCATTTCCTCTTTGTCCATGAAGTTTCTTTAAGGAGGAGGATATAAAGCCTTTTTGTTATCCCTATTAAGGAGTTACCCAATAGGTAAGTATATAAATAGTAAAAGATAGAAATAGACTATAAATAGGTGAAAAGGAGTAAAAAATGGGAAAAACTATAAGAAATACTGTTATTGGTGGGCTTAGTGCGCTTCTTAGTGCATGTTCTGACGATATTTTAGATAATAGTGATGATTATGTTCCTCATGTACAACCTCGTCCGGTTATAGATTCTGGTCCTCAACCAGTAGATGTTAATCAATTTACTTATATTTGTAAAATAAATGGTTTTCAGACTGGAAAGAAAGCTAAATCTCAGGTAGAAAGATATTTTACACAAAATGATATTACGTATGTTAAAGGACATTATCCTAATGAAATTCAAGATGGTGTTCTTTCTGTATTTTATACTACAAATAGCTGGAAGCTTATGAGTAATGATATTGATGATCTTCGAAAATTTGGAAAAACTCTTGATTCAGGATCTTCTTTGATTATAGAAGGTCGTGCTGATTATCGTGGTTCAGAAGAAAGAAATGAAGTACTTGGAAGAAATAGAGCGCAAGGTATTGCAGAGTTTCTTCAAACATATACTGGAGGATCTGTTGATTTTGTGAGTTATGGAGAAAATGATTCTCAAGAGACTTCAGATAAAGAACAATTACAGAGAGATAGAGTTGTTCGTATTGTTCCTAATAAAGGGCTTGTTACTCGAGCATTAGACGTGAGTCCTGCAGATGTGTATCTTATAGATCAGTCTGGTTCTATGACTGGAGAGAAATGGAATCAAGTACAAACATTTTATTTTCCTAAAGATGCAGATGTCTATACATTTGAATCTCCTAAACAAGATTGTAGAACTCCTCTTTCTCAGAGATCTCCTGGTGGTGGAACCCCTTTGTATTGGTCTCTTTCTGATGTTCTCTCTTCTATGAAAGATTCTCAGACTTTGACTGTTCTTACTGATGGAGATGATACTCATGAAGGAAAGACTCCAGCTCAAGTCATAGTATTAGCAAATGCTATAAAAATTTCTGTTAATGTTATTGGACTTGGAGTTTATCGTCCTGAAGTCTTGGAGCAGATTGCTTCTGAAACTGGAGGACAAGCATATATACGAAAGTAAAAAATGGTACAAATTCGAGCTGTTTTGGAAGGAGTACAAAAAGGTGTTAACTTTTTTGGGCCTTATATTCTTGGAAACATTGCGGTAGCTGCGACTATACATGGCGGTCAAGAAGCTTGGGCTGGAGTTTTCGAATTACCTAAAAATTTAGAAGATTATCAATTCTATGCTGGTTTAGGGGCTTTTAACTTAGGTGTTCTTGTTCCTAGTATTCAAGGAGGCCCCATGAATTATGTTCGTGATATTTTCAATAAAACTAAAGATTCTGCTATTACTCTTCATCCTCATGCAAAAACATTTCTCCTTGGAAGTGCTCTTGCTGTAGGCATTGCAAATGATTCTGTTCGTGAATCTAGTCGAGATGCTTTAGAAAAAATAAGAGATGATGTTTCTACTGTTCTTCATTATAAAAAGAAAAAGGACGTTCCTCGACCTGAAGCTCCAAAACCTGTTACTGTTACAGTCTCGCAACCTGGAATTGGTGAAGGAGATCAAAGTTTAGAGGATGTTCTTCAGGCAGCACATGATAGTTGGAGGAAACTTCCCTATCCTGGTCTTAAAGGACAAATGTATTCACGCCCTCGAGGAGTAGAAGATTGGGCAATTTGTGCTACAGATTTGAGAACTGGAGAATATCTTGTTGATTTTAATTGTGATAGACAGCAAATGGTTGCATCTGCAAATAAAATCCCTATTATGATTGCATATTTTCATCAAGTAAAAGAAGGGAAATTACAAGATGATCAAGAAAAAACATTAGAAAAAATGATTAGAGAAAGTCATAATCCTTCAACGAATAATATTTTAGCACTTATAGGGAATGGAAATTCTTCTCGAGGAGCATTATTAGCGAATGATATTCTTAAGTCTTATGGTTTCCCTCAAACAGCTATAGAAGCTATTCCTGGTGGTGGGAGAACTCTTGGAAATAAAAGTACGGCTGGTGAATTAAATACTATGCTTGCTTGGATTTATAATCCTTCTCTGAATCCTGATGAGAAGAAAAGATTTCCTTATAGTCAAAAAATGAAACGTATTTTAGGATTAGATTCTTTACCGGGTCATTCAAATAGGCTTACTGATGGAGAAGATAATTGTATTCCTACTGATCCTTCATATATGGAACATCCAGTAGGTGCATATGTTACTATCTTTGATAAAACAGGCTATCTTAAAGGTGCTAATGTGAATAGCGCAGTTATTGAAGCTCATTTTAAAACTGATAAGGGTGATCTTACCGTCCCTTATGCTCTTACTCTTGCTGTTCAAGATGTACAAGCCAAACAAGATAAAGTTTTTGGAAATGGTGATCTTTGGGGAGGTATAAAGAGTAAGCAGATGAGACAAGACTCTCAAATTATTTTCTGGAGATTATATAAAAAGTATACTGAGGAAGATTATGCTTGTGGTTATCACAATGGGGTGCATCCACATGAATTCTGATAGTCTTCGTCGAAATTTCCGTCGAGCAAGTCTTCTTTTTGTTAGTGTACTTGCTGCTGGAAATTTTCTTCCGGAAAGTTGAGGAGAAAAAATTAAAGTTCCTCGACCTCCAATTGTAGAGCCTGTTCCTGCTACTAGTGATATTGGAAGAGATGTACAAAGATTAAATGCATTGCATCCAGAGTATAAGTTGACTGAAAATGATCTTGTTGCTATTACTAGAATGTTGTATTTTGAAGATTGGGGCGATCCTCTTCTGCATGGTGATGTCAAACAAGCACATGGATATGCTGCAATTGCGGAGGTCATTAAAAACAGACAACTTTTTGATCTTTGTGCAGAAAATGCTCCTGTAAAAAATCCTACATGTGGAAGATCAAAAGTAGATACTCTTTATGATGGAGATAAAGGACTTGCTGCTATTATTGAACAAAATACCATCAAAAAAGGGAAAAAAATTTATCAATTTACTTCTCAGGCAGATTTTTCAGAATATTTTCAAGCAGATTCTTTAGCAAAAGGAATGAATTATCTTATTCCAAAGAAAGATTCTGCTGGCAAACCCATTCAAGTCAATGCTTTTGATAGTAAACATATTACTCTTGCATATAAAACTCTTGTTGATGTTCTTGAAGGAAAAGTTTCTCCTCTTACTCAAGGCGCTTTGTCTTATAAAAATAATGGTACGAGTGCATATGTTTGGGATGATCAAGAAGCGATGATGGTTCCTTCTTCAGATTGTTCTGCTCTGAAATATGCTTTAGAAGAAAAAGCACAGACTCAAGTAGAACAAGCGATGCAAAGAGGAAAAGCTGAATGTCGTATTGAACAACAATATGTTCATGATCTTACGAAACAAATAGGGAGTCATCATTTCTATACTATGGTAAAAGGAGATAGAAGAGAGGTTATTTGGGATAATTCTCATAGAAATACCTATGAAAATGGTTCGTGCGTTCGTGGTCCCTGTTAGGAAGTTGTTACCTTTTTCACCAAAAGTTATTTAAAAGCTCCACGTCACGCAATGAAGTTTACAGAAATGTTCAGGAGTGATGACAATGACTCTCATATTTATAGAAAGTTTAGAAGACAAACTAAGATATTTTAGAAGTATGGCTTTTGATAATCCTGCTATGCTTGCTTTTCTTGGTGATCATACAATAGTAAATATTCCTCATATTGATGAAAAGTGTGTGATTTTTTCTTTAGAAGGTGAAGAGGATACAAGTTTGAAGTATGTTGTTCATCCCAAGACATATACTCGTATTGACTCATTTCATCAAAATGTGAATCTTAGAGGATTAAAAAATCAAATGTTTGTGCAGGATATTGAAGGTGTACAAAAGCTTTCTTCGCCAGATTTTTATGAGGGAATAATAGGTCTTTTAGGAAAGTTTAGCTATCTTCCTGGGAATAATCTGAAATTTCCTCCAAAAATTTTTTCTCAAGAACCAGAGAGAGTAAAAGATCATTTTCAAAAGTTGGATCAGATGCTTGCTCAGATACATGCAAGGAAAATTATTCACAATGATGTCAAACCAGGGAATATTGTGTATAGTAAAGAGAGTTTACATCTCATTGATTTTTCTACATCTGTGAATTTTACAGAGTATTTTCTTGATAGAACAAATCCAGAAGCTTCTAGGAGGAATATTTTTGGAACTCCAGGTTTTTTGTACTTAGGTGTTGATCGTTCCAAGGATTATTTTGCTTTAGGTGTGAGTTTTGTGAAAACTCTTTTTCCCCAATTGGATTTATCTCGATTGAATATTCAAAATATTGGGCGTTTAGATATTTATGGATTTGAGTTTGATATGGGTAGAGAGCTTACTAAAAGATATAACTACTCTTTTACAGAATATTTTAATGATCTTATGCATAGAAAAGCAGAAGTTAATTTAGACCATGTTGTTGAAAAGTTTGTTTTTAGCCATTCTGAGTCTGGTGTTAAAGTGGGTTATACTTTTGATGTAGGAAATACCACTTTTGTCAATGATGTAGCTTCTGCTTCTGTTTCTTTAGGATCTTATTAGATGAGCTATGTTTGTCAATGTTAGGGTAAATTAACTTTGTTATAATTGAATTATAAGAATGGATTTTTGTTTTATGGACAGATTGAGAGGTGGCATGTGTGCGCGCAGGATTTATAAAGCAATTCTCTTTACCTCTATTTTATGGGCTCTCCACTTTTTATTTCTGAAAAATTATCTGAAATTGCAGGTATACATGCTGGTGATGGCCATCTTAGAAAAAATGGTGAGGAGTTGGAAATTAGTGGGAGTTTTGAAGAAAAAGAATATTATGATGCCTGTGTAATTCCTTTGTTTAACTCTGTGTTTGATTTAAAACTCAAAGGGAGATATTTTTTGACTAAAGGGACTTATGGATTTCGTGTTTCTAACCTTAAAATCAAGCAAACTTTATTAGAATTAGGTTTTCCTTTAGGAAAGAAAAGTGATATTGTTCGGATTCCAGAGCAGATTTTGAGTAGTAGAGATAAAACTCTTCAAGTGGCTTTTCTCAGAGGTCTTTGTGATACTGATGGTTCAATTTCTTTTGATAAAAAAATGAAAAATTCTAATTTTTTTAAAAAATATCGGCATTTTTATCCTAGAGTTTGTTTCAGTACAACTTCAGAGATATTGGCTAGACAAGTATATTCTCTATTAAAAGAGCTTGGTTTTTATTCTTGTTTTTTTACTAAGGCTGCTAGAAAACCTACACAAAATATTAGTTATGATATTTGTTTAAATGGAAAGGATGCTCTTCTTTTATGGATGTCTTCTATTAAACCTTCAAATCAGGTTAAATTTTCGCGTTATTCTGTTTGGCAAAGATATGGTTTTTGTCCACCAAAGACAACTTATGAACAAAGGCAAAAGATATTAAAAGGGGAACTCAATCCAAATAGTTTATATGGGCCAGTGATGTAACCTGGATAACATACTTGGCTTCGGACCAAGAGATTTAGGGTTCAAATCCCTACTGGCTCATTCCTTTTAAACCTCTTAGAAGGCCTTTCAAAGCCTTACAATGGCTCACCCATAAGTATATAAACTTTGTATTGCTTCCTTTTTTTAGGCCCGCCACGAGAATACTCAATGGAGCGGACGAAGAAATTCCCAGCTATGAGCTTGGGGGTTAGTGTTGCGGGCGATACTATTCATAGTATAATAGACATAAAGTAAACATAAAAGAAAATTAGAACAAGATCATATTTACTGTATTAAATCTTAGAATTAGGCAAAAATGAAGAAAAAAGAAATAAATGATTTAAGTAAGAAGCCTTGTGATAGAATTATCCAGTAAAACAGCTTAAGCTGCGTGTTCTTGTTCTCATTGGAGGAAAAACAATGGGAAAAATTAGTCCAGTATCGTCAAAATATATTATTCATACCAGTATCAATATTGAAGGTACTGTAGATAGACCAGACATTATTGGTGCTATCTTTGGTCAGACAGAAGGACTCTTAGGTTCAGATTTAGAACTTAGAGAACTACAAAAATCAGGAAGAATAGGAAGAATAGAAGTTAATACTGATATTAAAGCAGGAAAAACTGATGGGATGATTATCATTCCTTCAAGTTTGGATAAAACAGAAACTGCAATTGTGGCAGCAGCAATGGAAACTATTCAACGAATAGGTCCATGTAATGCAAAAGTACATGTACAAAAACTTGAAGATGTTCGTATTTCTAAAAGAAATTTTGTTATTCAGAGAGCAAAAGAGCTTCTCAAAACGTTTACAGAAAATGAACTTCCAGATTCACAAGAAATGGCAGAAGAAGTTTCACAGTCTGTGAGAATGGGAGAAGTTGTTGAATGGGGAAGAGAACGACTTCCTGCTGGTCCTGGAATTGATGAATCTGAAGAGATTATTCTTTGTGAAGGACGAGCAGATGTTTTGAGTCTTTTGAAATCAGGGTTCAAGAATGTTATTGCATTAAATGGAACTTCTGTACCTGAGTCTCTTATCCCTCTTTGTGCAGCAAAAGTGGTTACACTGTTTGTTGATGGAGATAGAGGTGGAGATTTGATTACCAGAGAAGTGCTTGATGTTACAGAAATTGATTTTGTTGTTAAGGCTCCAGATGGAAAAGAAGTTGAAGAGTTGACTAAAAAAGAGATACATAAAGCTCTACGAGGAAGAATCACTGCAGAACAAGCAAAACTTGATTTGAAAGATGTTTCTCCGACTAAGAATGGACAATTGAAACCTCAGTACAGACAAGATGGTTTTCGAGGAGCACAGGATAGGAATGTTCGTGCGCCTCTAGGACAATCAACACAAGTTATGACCGCGCCGGTAGCACGAACTCCAACTGCTGTTGTAGCAAAGAGTGTTGTATCTGATGAGCAAAAGAAAAAGTTCAAACAGATGTTGGAAGATCTTGTTGGTACACGAGGAGCCTATCTTCTTGATGGCAATATGACCATGCTTGGAAAAGTTCCTTTTACAGAGTTGCAAACGACTTTACGAAGTATCAAAGGTGTACAGGCAATTGTGTTTGATGGAAGTATTACACGAGATGTTGTTATTCTTGCAGAGAAGAGTAATATTAGCACACTTGTAGCGATGGATTCTAAAGTACGGCCTCAAGAAACAAAAATAAATCTTTATACTATGCAGTCTTTTACTGCTTAATTTTTTTATAATTTGATTATATTAATGTAAGAATGCTGAAGGTGAAATTTCAGAGTTCAAAAATTGTGTGTGGGCTGTTGTCCCTTCTCATTTTTACGCAGTTATTTCTTGCTCTTTTTCTTTATGTTCAACATCTTTCCAACAAAGAAAGGTGTTTAATTCAATTATTTTTTTTACAACAGGGTTAGCTGTGTTTATTTTGTAGAGAACATTGCCTCCTAATGTTCGTGTGGAGACAACAATTTGGTTGCGCTCCAATTGCGGCCATATTTTCTTTAGCGTTTGAAAATTTACATTTGCATTCTTTGCTATTTCTGTGATTGGGTAGTCAAAATCTCTTGAATAGATCAAAAAGTCAAGTACCTTAATTTGTGGGTAGTCCCCAAATGTTTGGATAAATATTGATTGTTCTTCCATTTTAATGTTAGATAATGGTGCTAATTAATATACTTTTTGGTATTATTAGCTACATTTATTGTAATAATAAGTCTTTTAAAGCCTTAAAAAGAGGAATACTCGATGGAAAAAGAGCAGTTGAAGGGTTTTATCGTAAAGAAGCTTTTTCATCATGGCTATATTGGAGGAAAGCATACAGACATTGAGAATTTAAAGAAAGGATTACCTGGGCATGTTAAGGGTGATATAAAAGAGGCTGTTGAAGAGCTTATTAAAGAAGAAATTCTGATTCCTAAATCAACATCTTATGGATTGCATGTGTTCTTGAATCCTAGAAAGAGATCAGAAATAGACAAATATTTGCAATAGTGAAGATAACTGGATTCTAAAGTACGGCCTCAAGAAACAAAAATAAATATTTATACTATGCAGTCTTTTGCTGCTTAATTTTTTTTATTTTTAATTAGAAGTGGCAGGCCATCTGAAATGGATACACTATGCCTACAAAGTTTGATCCAAACTCTTTCTCCACGTCGCGACCCTCTAGACGCTCGCATGAATACGTAGAGCTGCTCCATTCCTGGCCTGACTCGATTGATAAACACACAAACCCAAGAGGACGACATGTCATTGTCCAAGTAGGACTTTGCATGCATTGCATACCTCTTCCAGACTTCAGTCCGTCTTATAGCCCATTTACGGTACAAGTGAGGGCTAGCCACCCACCTAGCCTGCCAGAAAATATAATTCTTTTTTCTTTTATAAGGGTTGTGTTGCGAACATTTATAAATTTCTTTTCTTTATTCTAAAAAATGTTTAGGGGTAGATTCATTAGAACGGATGTAATTATTTTACTTTCTGTGATAATTTTAGTTGTTGGACTTACGATTTTTAACTCTGAAGAAATCCTCTCAACAGGATTTGCTGTAGCAGATTGCGTTGATGAAGATGGGGATGGATATTATAATGAAGATTGTAGTCTTGAAGATCTTGATTGTGCAAGTGCAGAGAGTTATATAACAGAAAGTTCTCTTCAACAAAGTGTTGAAACTGATGGTGATTATTTAGTCTATAAAGATGATACAGAAGGTGATTGGAATATTTATTTATCTGATTTTTATGGAGGAGAAATTATTCAAATAAGTTCTTCGGATTATAAAAATATTCATCCTGATATTGGTGGAGGTTATGTTGTTTGGCAGAGTCTTATTTCTGATGTGTGGCAAGTGTATATGTATGATCTTTCTACAGGAAGTTCTCAAGTTGTGAGCTCTAATAGTTATCATCAAGTTTCTCCACAGGTTTCTTTAGATTGGATTGTGTGGAATGATTATAGAAATGGAAACTGGGATATTTATGGTTTATATGATGAAAGTGAATATGAACTAATTACTAATGAGGGTGATCAGACACAAGTGAGAATTTCTGGAAATTATCTTGTTTATACTGATGATGTGAATGGCAATGATGATGTTTATTTGTATGATCTTAATGCTGAAAGTTATGCCCAAATAAGTAGTAATTCTGGAGATGATATTGCTCCAGATATTGACGGTAATTATGTTGTTTGGCAGAATGATGATTCTGGCAGTTGGGATATTTATATGTATGATATTAATTCTGGAGAAACTTCTGTTGTTAGTGAGGAAAGTAGTGATGAGACTCTTCCTCGTATTTCAGAGGGTATTATTGTTTGGGAAGCTGATTCTGATATTTATTCTTTTGAAATTTCTTCTGGTGATACAAATGTTGTTGTTCAAGATGAATATATACAATATACTCCTGTCATATATGCTGGTCAAATATATTGGATAGATGAACAAAGTGGAAGTCCAGATATTTATGGACTTGCTTTTGATGATACCTGCGGAGCAAGTACTGGTGATTGTGTAGATGATGATGAAACAATAAATCCAAGTGCAGAAGAAATATGTGAGGATTTTATAGATAATGATTGTAATGGAAAAACTGATATTGATTGTGAAACAGAAAATAGTACTACAAGTATAGCAGAAAGTTGTCTTATTGAAGGAGTTGCTTCACATTTTTGGACTGATGAAGGATGGAGTGGAACTATTAATAGTGCAAGTGCGGAAGAAATAGTTTATACTGTAAGTTATGGTGATGGGAGTTGTGGTGAGCTTTCTTCTATATTTTATATTTATTCTGTTGTTTATGATGAAAGTACAGGAACATATGTTACAGGTGAACTTATTGATACACTTACAGGAACAGTTGAAAATTATCCTGATGAAAGTTATGATGTTGCATATGCTTATTTGACTACATCTGGTGAAGATACTTATTATTATTTCATAAGTCTTCTTGGTGATGAAGGTGCTGTGGGAGATAGTCTTCTTGTTTGTGCTACTGGAAGTACTTGTAGTGGAGAAAGTATTACTATTTCTGATGCTGAAAATACCCTTGCTGTGTCGCTTGGAAAAATTGTTGAAGAAGATGTAGAATGTGTAAGTGATGATGAATGTGATCTTGGATATGTATGTGAGGATAGTGTTTGTATTGCGGAGACTGCTGATTGTAATACTGCATGGGATTGTTCAAATGTAAACTGGTCAGAATGTTTTGAAGGAATTTCTACAAAAGATTTGACTTTATGTATTATTATCCCTGAGAATGAAGCTTGTTATGCAGAAGAATATTTACCAGAAAGTGAAAAGGAATGTGATACTGAAAGTACTGTTGATACTTTAAGTGGTACAGACGGTAACAAGGGGAATAGTCTGGCAGCAGCTGAAGAAGTGCCTTTTTTTGGTTGGATACAATTGTTATTGGTTATTGGATTATTAGTTGGATATTATTACTATAAAAATGATTAATTCAAAATCTTGGAAACATATGGTCCATCTTGTTGATAGTCTAATTTTTTATAATATTCACGAACACCAACCCCAGAAATAACTAGAAGTTTGTCTTTTTTATGTTTTACACAAATTTCTTCTGCTTTTTTAAGAAGCATTTTTCCAAAACCCTTGTGTTGCACCTCTCCAGATTTTTCAAGATCTATTGCTACACCATATATATGTAGCTCTCTAATGATTGCAGAGTCCTTTGTTATTTCTTCTCGTAAAGATTGAGATGGGAATCTTAGCCGGCAGAAGCCAATAATTTCTTTTCCTTGTTTGAGAGAAATAAAAAATTCTTTTCCTTTTGATGCTGTGTATTCTAATATGTCCAGTTTTGGATTTGTAATAGTGGATTTAATTTCGTTACAACGAATGCAATTACAGTGAATATTTTTTTTGTTCATATATTCTTTAAGTAATTGACGTAAGTTTGTTTTATTTACACCATCAATAGTTTGTTTTGTTGGAATATCTCTTTGTATTCTCATAATTCGTACATACTCAGGGACTAGTGGTTTGAATTCTGCAAGTAGTGTAATGACTTCTTCTGTTCGAATAGGAGTAAATTCTCCTTTTTTGTACATTTTTTCTAGTTCTGTTCCAGGCATGACCATACAAGGATATATCTTGAGCATATCTGGGCGAAAATCTTCTGCAAAAATTGCCATGAGGTCATTTTTATCTTCTGGTAAACCCAGCATCATATGTGCATGGACTTTAAACCCAAGGTCTTTTAAAATTTTAAAAGCATGTTTTGTATCTTCAACTGTATGTCCTCTGTTTGTTATTTCAAGAACATGGTTATCTGTTGTTTGTACGCCTAATTCTACTCTAGTACAACCTTGTTCAAGCATGATATTTGCATGGTCTTCTTTTGACCAGTCAGGTTTTGTTTCAATAGTTAAACCTACACAGCGAATTTTTGCAGTCTCATTTCTTTTTTGTTCTTCTAAAAGTGTACTTGTTTCTTTCATTGCTAAAATCCTTGCATGAATTCTTTTTGTTCGCTCTGGTGTGATATCTCCTGGAAGTTCAAAAAATTCTTTGAATTCGTCAAAAGTAAAATTAAAATCATTCATTGCTTTTAAGGCATACATGATAAACTCATTTTGGTATTTCTTTGGAAATGCAGGAAATGTTCCTCCTTGAATAATCAATTCAACTTTCTCACAAGATTGATTTAAGAGATAAAATTGTTCAAGACGATTGAATACAGTAAGATACGGATCATAATTATTTCGCATACCTCTCATTGTAGAAGGCTCTGCACCAGTATAACTTTGAGGAACATCACCAAAGTATGAACCTAAACCACCTGGGCACATAATACAAGTTCCATGAGGACAATTAGAAGGCTTAGACATTATTGCAACAGGAGTGACTCCAGATTGTGTTCGCATAGGTTTCATAACTAGAAATTTTAATTTTTCAAATTGCTCTTTGTTTGCATGCATGAGAATGTGGATTATAGAAGGAAATATTTTGGGTTTGTATTTTCTACAGAGTTCTCTACGTAACTTTAAGACTTCTTCTGTTGTCTTCAAATTCCTTTTTTCTATTTCTGTATAGAGTTCTGTGTAGAATGGATCCATAGTGCGAGGGAATAGGCAAAGATTTAAATAGCTTCCTCTATCATTTTTAGTTATGGGGAAGGTTGTTTCTAGTGTTCCGTTATGGAAAAGAATTTTAGCTTATTTTATTGATGTAATCCTTCTTTCATTTTTTATCTTAAGTTCGCTAACAGAACAATTGACTTTAGATTTTGATAGCAGTGAAAGTGTCTTTCAAAGTTTTGCTTCTTACTCAACAAGTTTTAGTAGTGATTATTTACTGCTTGCTTTTACCTTTGCTTTCTTTGTTCTTTTGTATTTTAGTGTTTTTGAATGTTGGTTCGGACAGACTGTTGGAAAAATCATTTTAGGTTTACAAGTTGAAGGCACAAAGAAAAAACAGGTGAGTTTTTTGCAGGCAATAATTAGGAATATTACTAAATTATCAGGTGGTTTGCTATTTTTAGATACTCTGTATCTTTTATTGAAAAAAGGAAATCAGAGGTATTTTGAAGTGTTGAGTGATACGCATGTTGTGGAAGAGGTAAAACATGCATAAGAATTTCAAGATTTTTTTGTTTCTTATCTTGTTATGGTCAGGAGCGTATTTGAGTTCTTTATATTTATTTACAGAAGATGGCTATTCTCTTGGAAGTGAAATTGTGGTGATTCCTGTTGAAGGTATGTTGACATTGAAAGGGGGAGGGTCTCTCTTTTCTTCTTCTACTTCTGGAGAAGGACTTGTGGAAAAAATAGAAGCTGCGAATAATGATGCATCTGTCAAAGGAATAGTTTTAGAAATTAATTCTCCAGGTGGAACTGTTATGGGTTCGAAAGTTGTGGTGGATGCTTTGAAAAAAGTGGACAAGCCTGTCATTGCTGTGATTACTGAATCAGGAACATCTGGTGCTTATTGGGTTGCATCTCAAGCAGATTATATTGTTGCGGATGAACTGTCTATTGTAGGAAGTATTGGTGTGTTAGGTTCTTATTTGGAGTTTAGTGGATTGTTAGAAGATTATAATGTGAGCTATCAAAGGTTGGTTACTGGAGACTATAAAGATATTTCTACTCCTTATCGTGAGATGAGTCCAGAAGAAGAAGCTCTTATTATGGAAAGATTGCAAGGGATTCATGATTATTTCGTTGCTGATGTTGCACTTGGTCGGGGGATGGAAGTAGAAGAGATTACTGTTTTGGCAAATGGATTGTTTTATTTAGGACAAGATTCCGTGGAGAATGGACTTGTGGATTATATTGGAAATAAAGAATATGCTATTGAGTTGGCTAAGGAATTGGCTGGGATTAGCAATGGGGATGTTTCTGAATATGAAGAAGAAGCAAGTTTTTTTGAGCAGATGACAAAGGATTATTTAGCGTATTCTTCTTTTTATATAGGAAAAGGTATTGGGGCTATGTTGTTTTCAGTAGAGAGTTCTCCTGTGGATATTCAGGTATAAGATTCTTCGTTTAAATTACAATATCTTAATCGATAGGTTTATATAGTCTTTATTTGGAAAATTTACTCTATTTGAGAGACAAAAATGAAAGGATCTAATCGTGATGGTGGAAGATTTGACTCAGGTCATGTACAGGCATTAAGTTTTAGTAATGTTAATTGGAATCTTGGTGCTCACAGAGATGGTTGGGATCTCTTAAATTGGAGAGACAGAAGTAGCATGCCTGGAAGTATGGATTATACTGCTTCTCAGAGGGGGTATATGGACTCTTTAGCAACTATTTGGGATGATCGAAAAGGACAAGGGCAAAAAGTTGGACAAAGTGATGATAGTCGACTTGCTGATTGGTTGTCAGAAAAATATGTTCCCCATTTTGAATTGAAGAGATTTAGAAGTCTTAGTTTTCGATTGATTAGTTTCCAAGAATCAGAAGAGAAATCACTTGCAGGCATTTATATCTTAGAAGTTCCAACTATTCTTA
>CAYHUV010000009.1:0-16787 GCA_964359695.1 Candidatus Woesearchaeota archaeon | reverse complement strand
AACAATTGCTATTCTTCTTTTTCTCTTTCCTTTTAATGAAGGGCCTATTGTGTCCTATTAATTTTATATTTTTCTTTTGTTCTTCGGATGGCTTCATCTATGGAGATACAATTCTTAGAAGAAAGCAGAAAATCTCTGATTTGTTGTTTTACTGCAAGTTTGTAAATTCTCTTAATAATGGTGTCATAGCTTTCTTGTGTACTTCCAAAAGTGCGAATGAGCATTTTTGTTTCTGTACTAATCTCAATTTTGTGTAACATTTTAAAAATAACGAGCAATAAATATATACCTTTTTGCCTTTGAAGATTGTAACTCCCTCGAATTCGAGGGATTTAGGAGCTCTTGGACAAGCCTTGGACAAAATTACTTTGCCAGTACAAGTCTTATAACTATTAAATTTGGCCACATGGACAGATGGACACCCGGCACGCCCCCGCGCCAGCTTTATATATGTTTTTGCTAATATCTTGTAAGAAATAACAAAAACATATAGAAGTTAAAGGTGTCAAATTCGATACGGTTAGAATATAATGAATGAAAAAGGAGGCAAACCATGATAAAAATATCCAAAATTAATGTTTTAAGCAAAGAAGTTAGTTTGTATAACCTAAATAATAAAGACTATATTTCCTTAACAGATATTGCGAGATATAAAAACCCAGAAGAGCCAAAAGATGTTGTGAAAAACTGGATGCGTACAAAAAGTACAATAGAATTTCTAGGTTTGTGGGAGAAAATAAATAATCCTCTATTCAAAGGGGTCGAATTCGACCCCTTTAGAAATGAAGCTGGTTCGAATACGTTTGTATTATCTCCACAAAAGTGGATAGAGACTACAAATGCTATAGGGTTAATCTCAAAATCTGGTCAGAATGGAGGTACCTATGCGCATAAAGATATTGCTTTTGAGTTTGCATCATGGATTTCAGTGGAATTTAGATTATATTTAATCAAAGAATTTCAACGCTTAAAGGCTGAGGAAAGTGAAAGAAAAGGCTTAGATTGGGACATAAAAAGAAATCTCACAAAACTCAATTATAGAATACATACAGATGCAATAAAGAAACATCCCATTCCAGAAAAATTATCCACAAATGAAGAAATGCTCATTTACGCAACAGAAGCAGATATTCTTAATTTAGCTCTTTTTGGGATGACAGCAAAAGAGTGGAAAGAGAAAAATCAAGAACTTGAAGGAAACATGCGAGATTATGCAGATGTTTCTCAATTAGTCTGTCTTTCAAATCTTGAAAATCTCAATGCCTTGTTCATTAAAGAAAAAATCAGTAAAGCAGAGAGACTCACAAAACTCAATCAAATAGCAATAGAACAAATGACGATTCTTACAAAAGATTCAGGAATAAAAAGAATACAAGGAGGCACACAATGATAAAAATATCCAAAGACACACCTTTAGCAGAACTGACCTTAAGGAAGTATGAGAAACCATATGCAATGTCCAAAAGAGACTTGATGAGAAAAATTTGTCTTTCCACAGGTTTGTTGCAGCCAGGAGACTCTCGTGATGTGATTGTGGATATTTTTCAAATACTTCTCGAAAAGAAACAAGAAATGTCCTGCGAGGAGATTCAAGAAGCAGTCATTGCAAAAAGAAAGGAAGAGAAACTTCCATTGAATGGCATCGCTTCATCAAATATACGAAGACAAGTGAAACGTCTCAGAGACATATATTTTGTAGAAAAAGTAAAAAATAATTATCGTATTCACGAAAATGAACAGTTATCTATTATTTTCACAGAAAAAATTGAAAAGTTTTATTTAGCAGCAATTGTTTCTCGGGTGAAAGAATATTTAGAAGCATTAAAGAAAGAGTAAAAGAGAGGATACCAGGAGGAGGAAACATGCAAGAAGAAAAAAAGGCTTTAGTCGTTTTTCAAGACAAGAAAATAAGGAGAATCTGGCATAATGAAGAGTGGTATTTCTCAATTGTTGATGTAATAAACGCCTTAGAAGCAAGTTCTATTCCTAAGCGATACTGGTCTGATCTGAAGATTAAACTTTCAGCAGAAGGATTTGAACCGTACGATAAAATCGTACAGTTGAAATTGTCGGCAGAAGATGGCAAATTAAGGGAAACTGACTGTGCCAACACGAAGAACATGTTCCGTATTATCCAATCCATCCCTTCCCCAAGGGCAGAACCATTCAAACAATGGCTCGCGCAAGTAGGCTATGAAAGAATACAAGAGATTGAAAACCCAGAATTGTCTCAAAAACGAATGAAAGAGCTATATAAAGCGAAAGGCTATTCTGAGGACTGGATTGAGAAAAGGATAAGAGGTATAGCTATACGAGATGAGTTAACAGATGAATGGAAAAAAAGAGGAGTTTCTGAAGAAAGAGACTTTTCTATCCTTACAGCAGAGATTTCAAAAGCAACCTTTGGTATGACTCCAAATGAATATAAACAATTAAAAGGGCTCAAAAAAGAAAATCTGCGGGATCATATGAACGATTTAGAGTTAATATTTTCAATGTTGGGGGAAAGAATTTCAACAGAGATTACAAAAAAAGAAGATGCGCAAGGGTATAAAGAAGTAGAGAATGCTGCAAAGAGAGGGGGAAAAGTAGCAGGAAACGCACGAAAAGAGACGGAAAGAGAGTTAGGTCATTCTATATTCTCAAAAGAAAATTATCTTAATACTTCTGAACAAAAAAAGAGGATTCAAAACAAAAAATGATCTACGAACCACGAGAAGATTCAGAACTTTTACAGAAATGGGTAAAGAAGTTAGTAACAGGAAAAGTTCTTGATATGGGAACAGGCTCAGGCATCCAGGCAAAAACTGCTCTTAAGAATACCAAAGATGTTCTAGCAGTAGATATTAATCCAGAATGTGTTGAGTTCGTCAAAAAACAGGGAATAGAAGTACGTCAAAGCAATCTCTTCTCCAACGTGGAAGAATCTTTTGATTGGATAATTTTCAATCCTCCTTATTTACCAGAAGATATGGAAGAACCAGAAGATTCTAAACTTGCAACAACAGGTGGTGTAGAAGGGAATGAGATTCTTCTTCGTTTTCTTGCAGAAGCAAAACAGCATCTCAACAAAGAAGGGAAAATACTTCTGGTGATAAGTTCTCTTACAGGAGAAGGAGAAGAATTATTTACAGGTTATACTTGGAAATGTTTAGAAACACAAAAGTTATTCTTTGAAGAACTTTCAATTTATGAACTTTCTCCAGAATAGAGCTAAAAAAGCTTTTTAAAGGGAACCTTATTCAGAAACTCTATGAAAACAGTAGAAATTATGTCTCCAGTAGGAAATTGGGAATGTTTACAAGCAGCAATCCAAGCAGGATGTAATTCTGTGTATTTTGGTGTGGAACAGTTAAATATGCGTGCACGTTCTACAAATAATTTCACTGTTGATGACCTTAAAGAAATTGCATCTCATTGTAAAAAAGCAAACATAAAATCCTATCTAACTGTAAATACAATTCTCTACGATCACGATATGCACTTGATGAAGAAAATAATAGACACTGCAAAAGAATCTGGTATCACTGCAATAATCATTAGCGACCTTGCAGCACTGCAATATTGCAAAGAAAAAGGAGTAATTTCACATATAAGCACGCAAGCAAATATTACTAATCTAGAAACAGTAAAATTTTTCTCTCTCTTCGCAGATGTTATGGTCTTAGCAAGAGAATTAACATTACAACAAGTTGCCTCAATTGTAAAAGGGATTGAAGATGAAAATATTTGTGGTCCTTCTGGGCAGCTTATTCGTATAGAAATCTTCGCACATGGTGCATTATGTGTGGCAGTATCTGGGAAATGTTACATGAGCCTGCATACATACAATTCCAGTGCAAATCGTGGTGCATGTTTACAAAATTGTAGAAGGAGTTATATCGTGACGGATAAAGAAACAGGAGAAGAATTAGAAATTGATAATGAATTTATTATGTCTCCAAAAGATTTGTGTACGATTGATTTTTTAGATAAAGTCCTTGATTCAGGTGTTACAGTATTAAAATTGGAAGGGCGTGCTAGACCTCCTGAATATGTGTACACTGTAACGAAATGTTATCGTGAAGCAGCAGATGCAGTAATAAAAAAAGAATATACTACTGAAAAGATTAAGAAGTGGAAAGAAGAGCTCGGAACAGTTTATAATCGTGGTTTTTGGGAAGGGTATTATTTGGGAAAAAAACTTGGTGAATGGTCTGGTGTTTATGGTTCTAAAGCGACAAAGACAAAGATATACAAAGGTTCTGTAGTAAATTGGTATGCACAACAGAAAGTTGCAGCAGTATTTCTTGATGCTGGGGATATTATTGTAGGAGATGAAATTCTTATAACTGGAGAAACAACAGGTGTTATTCAAACACGAGTTGAGAGCTTGTATCAAAACGAAAAAACTTCTGTTATAGGTAAACAAAATAATATTATTAGTTTTCCTATAGAGCATAAAGTGAGAGCTAAAGATAAGGTCTATGTATTGAAAAATAAAGAGGATATCAAGGAATGATTCTGATTACACATAGAAGAAAAGATTGCATAGGGTGTAATTCTTGTGTAGAGCATGCTCCAGGACGCTGGGAAATGGAAGATAAAGATGGAAAATCTAATCTTCTTGGTGCTGTAAAGAAAGGAGACCATTATGTTCTCAAGGCAAGTGATGATGAATATGAAGCAAACAAACATGCTGCGCAGGATTGCCCTGTTAGTATTATTCATGTAGAAAAAAAAGATATACTTCACCTAGAAAGAGAAGTAGTAGACAACATTGATCGTATGATTGTTGGCCTTCTCAAGAAAAGAATGCACCATGTAGAAAAGATTTTAGAAACAAAGATTGCCCAGGGAAAAGAAATAGAAGATCAGGTAAGAGAGAAAGAAATTCTAAAAAATGTTGTTAAAGAGTCAGAGAAAGTGCAACTTGATCCACAATTTACCCAAGAAGTTTTTAAAGGAGTTCTCAAAAACTCAAAAGTATTTCAAGAGAGAAGAGTTTTTTCTAAAAGCTTAAAACCCACCAAAAGCCTTATAAACCTCCAGAAAAACACAAAAGTTACTCGTTAACACTACCTGTAGTAGGAGAGACATTATGGAAAAGAAAGATATTTTAGAAGCAATAAAACAACTGAAGAAAGATTCTCCAAAAAGAAATTTCTCTCAAAGTTATGATTTTCTAGTAAAATTACAAAATTTTGATCCTAAAAAGAATGAAAATAAAATTGATGTATTTGTCACTTTACCTTATTCTTTAGGAAGAAAACAAACAGTTTGTGGTCTAGTTGGTGGTACTTTATACAATGATGCAAAAGCAAGCTGTGATCATACCATTGGCCAAGAAGATTTCAAAGCAATGGCAGGTAATACAAAAGAACTAAAAAAACTAGCAAGAAAATACGATTTCTTTATTGCTCAAGCGGACATCATGGGTCCAATCGCAACAACTTTTGGTCGTTACTTAGGTCCAAAAGGAAGAATGCCTAATCCAAAGGCAGGGGCAATTGTTCCACCTAAAGGGTCTATAAAACCTATTGTAGAAAAACTTCAAAGAACAGTTCGTCTATCTATAAAAAACAATGAAATGGCAGTTCGTTGTCCAATTGGAAAAGATATTATGGGAGATGAAGAAATTGCAGAAAATATTTTGACTGCATACACTTATCTTGTACAAGCTCTTCCACAACACGAGCAAAATGTCAAAGCTGTTCTTCTAAAACTTACAATGAGTAAACCTGTAGTGCTAGGTGGTAAAAAATGAACAAGCCAAAAGCATATGTGAATGAAGCTAAGAAAAAGGTAGTAAAAGATTTAGCTAAGCAAATTCAAGAATATCCTATTATTGGCCTTATTGATATGGAAAATCTTCCAGCATTGCAATTACAAAAGATGAAAAAATCTTTACGTGGAAAAGTAGTAATTGTTATGGCAAAGAAGAGATTAATCCAGTACGCATTAAAACAATCTCCAAAAGGCCTTACAGAATTATCTAATCGTGCACGAGGTATGCCTGCTCTTCTATTTACAAGAGAAAATCCTTTCAAACTATATAAAACCCTTTCTGCAAGTAAAAGTCCGGCACAAGCAAAAGCTGGACAGGCTTCTCCAATTGATGTTATTGTTCCTGCTGGAAAAACTGCCTTTGCACCTGGTCCAATAATTGGAGAGTTAGGTCAGTTAGGAATTAAAGCTGGAATCGAAGATGGAAAGGTTGCAATTAAACAAGATAAACTTCTGGTAAAAGAAGGAGAAATATTTACACAAAAAAATGCAGATATACTTACTCGTTTAGGGATTCTTCCAATGGAAGTTGGTTTGAATGTAGTTGCAGTTTTTGAGGATGGCGTTATCTTTGATAGAAAAGTTCTCGAAATTGATGATAAAATCTATCTTGCAAATCTTATACAATTACATAATGAAGCAATGAACTTAGCTGTTAAAATAGCTTATGCTTCAAAAGACACAATTAATGTACTACTCAGCAAAGCACATAGAGATGCAATGGCTCTTGCAGATGGAAAAGACATCCTGACAAGTGACAATGTGAATAAACTCTTAGCAAAAGCTGAAGCACAAGCAAATGCTTTAAAAAAGAAAGCACATATCGACTAGAAGGAGGACACAAAAATGGAATATATATACGCGGGTCTCTTGTTGTTTCGAGCAGGAAAGGCTATCGATGAAGCACACGTAAAAAAAGTCTTAGAAGCTGCCGGCATCAAAGTCGATGAAGGTAGAGTAAAGGCTCTAGTTGCTGCTCTTGATGGCGTAAACATCGAACAAGCAATAAAAGAAGCTGCTGTTGTTCCAATGGCTGCTGCACCAGTTGCACACGGTCATGCACCAGAAGCTAAGAAAGAAGAGAAGAAAGAAGAGAAGAAATCTGCTGAAGAATCAGTAGCAGGACTTGGCTCTTTATTCGGGTAAAACCTTTTTTTTATTTGTTTTTCTCACTTTTATCGTCTCCAAAAGTTATTTAAAGGAGAACTAATTAAACAATAATAAGGCGCAAACATCGAACAGAGGATTTCTCATGGGAGAGGAAAATACAAACATAAAATCAACGGAGGATATTTCTAGCCTAAAAGCAAAATTAGATGTACTTAATTCTGAAAAAGAGAAATGGTTTGCAAGAAAAGAAGAGTTAAAACAAAAGATTGCAGAACTTATAAAAGAAGTCCGTGAAGTAAAAGCAAAAAATGATTCTCTCTCTAATGCCATAAAAGACTTAAAAGAAAAAAGAGATGCTCAAAATGCAGATGTACGAAAGCTTATTGAAAATATTAAAGAAGTGAATATAAAAAGAGAAGTAAAAGCTCCTCTTGATAGGAAAGATCCTGAAGCGATTAAGAAGCGTATTGCATATCTTGGGACTAGAATTGAAACTGGTGCAGTTTCTTTTGAAGATGAAAAGAAATGTATGAAAGAAATTAAACAGCTCAAGAAAGAGCTAGAACTTGCAAAAGTTTCAACTAATGCTGGAAAACAAGCTGGAGAGATTTCTAGAAATATTGATATTTCTAAGAGAAAAGCAGAAGAATTTCATACACAAATGAGTGCGCTTGCTAAGGAAAACAAAGAGGCATATAAAGAATTTACAAGACTTTCAAAGGAGATTAACCGTGTAAAAAAAGAACAGGAAGATGCCTTTGAGAAATTCATCACATTCAAACAAGAGTTTTCTGAGACAAATAAAGGATTCAAGGATCAAGTAAAGAAAGTTAATGTAGAAAGAAAGGATAAGAAACATGTTGATAGAAAAAGAAAAGAGAGAGCCGCAAGCGATAGAAAAGAAATTGAACATAAAAAGCTTGAAGAAAAGAAAGAAAAAGTAGAAGAAAAAATCAAAGGTAAGGGAAGAAAAGTCTTAACAACTGAAGACCTTATTGCTTTTCAGGGCAATGAAGAGGAAGATATTTAATTATTTTTTCAAAATTTCTTTAATATCACTAATCAAAGGAATACTTCTTATTTTATAAAATTCTACAAGAAATATCCATACTCCAATAACAAAGAACACAGAAACAAACTGCCAGAAAAAGAGATGTACAGCATCAAAATAATTTTTTCCATATTCTAAGTAAATAAGAATAAGAAAGAAGATTCTAAAAATATTCAAAGCAAAAATAAGTGTCGCACCAAGGAAAAACATTTGCAATCCTTTTCTAAATGTAATCCCTCTTGTCAACAAAAGCAATTCTAAAAGTAACATATAAGCCAATATTGCTGCACAAGCAGGAATAAAAACAAAACTAATCCCTGCGAGTTGAATGTTTCCTTCTATAATCTCCGGGCTATAAAAAAAATTTAACAGAAAAGAGATAGTATACAAATTAAGTGGAAGTAATAAAAAAGTAAATAGGTTACTACTCAAAGCAACAATCAATACAAAACTATAACGTATAAGAATGGATTTCATAAGCATATTTTAGGCGGATGTCTGAGAAGTTCATCAATAATTGCTATACCAGATAAAATATCTTTACTATTTACAATACCCATACCACTATGCACATTTCGTACAGGAACACCTAAAACAGTCGTAGGAATTCCGCCTTTTGAAAGAGAAATATACAAAGCATCAGTTGTTCCAAAATCACTAACTCCAGGTTGTAAGCTTAATTTTTTCTTTTTAGCAATAGCCTTAATGTTATCATTCAAACAACTATTAGAAAGTGTCTGCGAATCCATTATCGAAAGTACAGACCCTTTTCCTAATGTTCTAGTCATATCGCCATTAATATCATTAGCATCAAGTACATCAATGACAAGCGCCCATTCTGGATCAAGATTATATACAGAAGTCTTTGCTCCATATAAACCAACTTCTTCTTGCACTGTGAACACAAAATAAACTTCTCCAGGATATTTTTTTGCTTTTTTAATCAATTCAATAAGCATAAAACAACCTACTCTATCATCTGCTGCCTTCCCCATAATATAATCTTTTGATCCAAGATAATGAGCTCTTTTTTCAAATTCAACAAACGTTCCAACTTCAATTCCTAATTCTTGTAATTCTATTTTACTAAGTCCAGTATCCACAAATAGATCTTCTTTTTTTGGAAGTTCTGTTATTGTTTCTCCTGAGCTAAGTTTAGAAGTAGAGATAACACCCATAATAGTTTTTTTCCCATTAATTGGAATGAGAACTTTTTGATTAAGACATGCAAGCGTATCAATTCCTCCAATCGAAGAAATTTTAAGAGTCCCATCTACATTAATTTTATTCACCATAAGTCCAACTTCATCCATGTGTGCAACAAGCATCATACTTTTCCCTTTCCCTTTTTTATGCACAATAAGATTTCCAAATTTATCTACAGTCATATCTTTGCAATAAGGTTTAATCTTTTTCATAAGATAAGAACGAATAGCATTTTCATGCCCGCTTGTAGAAAGGACATTCATTAAGGCCATTAATTCTCTCATGTATTTATTCTAGTAAAGAATGCTTATAAAACTTTTGCAAACTTTTTTAAATACGGCATTTACACCTGAATGCATGCGAATACACAAAACCTATTTTCAGGAGCCTACAAAAGCTCAAATCTCTCGATGTGAAAGAGTCGAAGCAGGTACTGGCCTTGTAGAAAGAATTTTGACTTTAGAAGAGGAAGAACATCTTCTAATAAAAAGACCTCTCCTCCCAGAAAATTATAACAATAGTTGGCACTTTCTTCGCCATGCTGACAGAGTACATCTTAGATTTAGAGATATTATTCCTCGCACTGTAAGAAAAGGCAGTGTTGCTGTTCCTATTGACCTTCGTATAAAAGAGTTTGATGCATTAAAAGATAAAGCAGGTATTTTTTCAGGTTATGATTATTCTCCTTTAGATTTGAGACCATATAACCATAGAGATACAAGAGTGCGAAGAGTAAGTCTTGTTGAATGTCTAGAAGGTGCACGAATCTATACATATACTCACCAAGTTCCTATGCCTCCAATTGAAGTAGAACAATATACTGATGCAATGGCAATAGAAAAAGATGGGGCATTTTTCCATGTACATGTCCCAAGTAGAGTCAAAGGTCAAGGGAGATATCGTTTCAATTTGACTTCTGTTCCTGTGAGAGATAATCTCAATAAATGGGGCATTGCATGGGCAACTGCCAGTGAAGGGCATGATTGTCTTCGAGGAATGTACATGGGTATACGATATGCACAAAAAGAAGATTCGCAGGTATTTAATTGGTGTGCACATGAAATAGCTGCATACATTGCTATGATGGCTCAAATAAGTAGCCAGGGAATTAGAACTCCATTGCAAATGTCCCAAATTGCTTTACCAACACAATTAACAGTTAACTTTTACAAACGTCTCTGTGATAGTGTTCTTATAAATGATTCAAAAACAGAAGAAAAGACTAACATTCGTGTACTCAACAAAGCAGAGCAAGAATATCTTTTATGGGGTCTGGTACATAAGAAAGGTCATCACCAAACATTTTTTGCAGAAGAAAGACTTAAAAGTTATGATTGGAAGCTCAGACATCTAAGTTAAGTTTTTGAAAAAAATAAAAACCACCACGTTTCATTATCTTTTCTTCAATATTCAGAAAATTAGGAATAACATCTTGTGTGAGAAAAATGACGCCATCTTTATTTTAAATTCTCATGAAGCTTGTTTACCATTGATATTAAGAAATTCCAAGAACAGAAATATGATTTATATTTAACTTTGATGAAGTTTAGGTATTAATCTTACTATAACAATTTAGAACTATTTACTAAATATTTAGCCATATTAAATTTTTCTATTGATGGAAAATCACTAAACACCTGTACTTCTACAACACGAGGATGCTCAAATATTTCATCGAACATGATATCTACACCTAAGAAACGATAATTTAATGCACTGGCAGTTTTCTGGGCAATTTCACGCACATTAATAACTGATTTATGAGGTAATAGCGAAAAAGGATGATGTTGAACACTTCCTCCCTGCGAAAAATTTGTTACAATATTTTCTAAAGTATTAAATCGTGTAAAAAAATGAGGTACAATATTATTGACCACATATGCTCGTACATCAAATTTGTATCCTTTTTTGAGCTGAGGCGTTCTGACTTCCTTCTCAATAATTACTTCCCCTTCCAGGATTTGTTGAAGTAATTCACGTTTATTTGTAATATCTACAAATGGCCATCGTTCATCTTTTCCATAATTATTTAATCTATTATTTTCCACTTTATAATTAGTAAACCATCCAAATGCACTAAGATATGTAATGCCCTTACCTTCTGCACCATAACGGCATTTTACAAAAACACCCCGTTCTGGTGAAATCTGTTCTAGAATATTTAATAGATCTCGATCTAAAATTTGTTCTGTAGTTGCTATCTTATAGGATTGTAACGCTTCCACAACTTTAATTTTATCACGATCAAATGCTGCTTGTTGTGGCGTAATAATATACATCAATCGTTCCTCATGGTATGTTTGGCATAATGATTCATGTACTTCCAAAAAGAAATTATTAAGATTTTTGTAAATCAGAGACGAGGTACCATATAATAACCCCTCTTTAGGATTTTCACATTCCTTATCCCAGAACATATATGGGAAAAAGAATAAAACAATGATTTTCTTTGCATCAAAATAAGGTAACTTCTCTCCATACTCACAACGTTGCACTTTTAAACCAGCTTCCTGAGCAAATTTATATAAGCTATGTGCGTTTCGATCTGTATAGGGTGTATTACCTTTTCCTAAGATAAGTAATTCTTTATCCATCAAATGTAAGCCTCTTTTCTTAATCTATTAAGTAAAAACTTAATGAAAGTATTGTTTTTTAATTTTAGAGTTAGTCTATAATTCATTTCTATCCCAAATTTATTCAATCTTACTCCCGCTAAGAATATCCTGTGGTTTATATTTTTCCCATTCTTCTTTTTGTGGATCAAGAATAGCTTTTTTAATCGCCATTCCTAAATCCCCACAATTGCCAATGCCCCTCAGTCCATTATTTTGTGCAATAAGAGAAATGATGGGATATATTTGTTGGCTATACACTTTTGTTGATGTTATCGGTACAAGACCAGGGTAGCCATACAGGCTGATATGTACTCTTCCATCTTCTAAATAATATGGTTGAGAATATGTTGTCGGTCGAATTGTTTCAAAGGGACTAGGAAAATCAGCAGAAAGATCAAGAATAATTAAATTAGGTGATGTTTTCTTGAGATGATCTCGTGTAACAATATATTCCCGCTTAGCACGAGCACTAGCTGGCCAGAAAATACCATTAATCAACAAATCTATATCTTTGAGATAATCTTCAATATATTTAAATTCCATCTTACGTAGAATCTTTGTCTCCATTCCTAATTGATGGCACGCTTTTAATGCTCCAGTTGAGACATTTCCATATCCTAGAACAAGAGCTTTCATATCCCAAGGCATCTTTTCGCTATGCCTCAGAGCATAATAAACTCCTACTTCTCCAGTAATTTTTGTCTGATTAATGATTCGATGGTTTTTTGTGTCACGAATGTTTTCCAATTCAACTACAGTAAGATTTTGTGACCCAGCATAATAAATTCTTTCAGGATTTTGTTCACTGTGCAACATACATACAAGAATTGTTTTATTCATTAATGTAAATTCTTCTATTGATGGAGCCTTGAGTTTAACGATCATCCCGATATTTTCATACATTCTGCGTGCATCGCTCATAATTTGTGCTCCACTTTCTATATATTGTTCATCAGAAATATTCACCCCATCACCTGCTCCATTTTCCACAAAAACATCATGTCCTTCATTCACTAACTTTTGTGTAGTAGTAGGCGTCACCATCACACGTTTTTCTAAGGGATACCTTTCTTTTGGTATTGCAATTCTCATCCTTTTTTGAGACATAAAAGTGTTATATAAGTTTAATGGGATTAAAGTATATACCTTTTAGAAGCAATTATCAGTTAAATTTTACAAATGCCTTCTCAGACATCTAAGTTAAGTTTTTGAAAAAAATAAAAACCACCACGTTTCATTATCTTTTCTTCAATATTCAGAAAGTTTGGAATAACTTCTTGTTTCAAATAAATAATCCCATCTCTCAAAGTAAAATAATCCTGAACATTTCTACTAAGAACATTTGTAGTAAAAACCTCAAGAGATTCTGCCCAGCCAAAAACTCTTCCAGCTAAAACTATTTTATGATTCAAGGTATCTAGATCTTCTCGGAGTGTAAGATTATATTTATAATTTCTTTCTTTACCCCAATTAACTAAAACATTTTCCTTCATTTTAAACTGAATTCCTTTATGATAAAAATCTGTTAGGAATGGAAATCCTCCATCTTTTTTCACTCCAGTCGCTTGAAAAAAACTTTGCAGAGCATTATATGCAGTGATATCAGCTTGAGAACTATTATTGATACCAGTCTCAACTAGAACGGCAGTTGTTTTTTTCCCCATTCTTTCAAGGAGTGTTCCTAAATTCATGTCCATAAGGAATGCACTTGGACAAAGCCTTGCAATCAATCTTTTTGTTTGAAAGTCAATATCAGGAATAACCCCATGTGGTGGGATAGTTTCGGAAATATAAGAATGAATATCTAAAAAACCAACCAAGGGTAGTGTCTTAAAGAATTCTGTCATTGCATAAGCTATCTTTTGTTCTTCTGTCTTTGGATCATCAACCCATACTCGATTAAAATCTTCTTTTCCTGGAACATCTCTTTGGCTGAAATAAGGTTGTATTTGTGCTGCAGGCACATTTCCTACAGAAAAATACACATCCATTTGATAGTCCCTAACTATATCAATCTCTTTTAAAAAAGCGCGAAATCCTGAAGGTTCTCTTCCATGTAATAAAGTAGAAACCAGAACAGCTCGTGATTGATCCCTACCAGGAAGATGAAATACAGTAGGTCTGTTCATTGTTAAAAGTGCTTCAATATCACTTTTTCCTCGAATACTCTCAATATCTTCTCGATAATCAAAGAGACCCATAGAAGGCAAAATAAAACTTCTATTTAAATAAGTTTCTATGAGAAACTTTATAATAAGAAATGGATTATAAAACTAAATGGTTTTATCCCTCCGTTTATATGAAAGAATTTTTTCAAAGGAAACAAAACACTGGCAACAAAAGATTATTGGAATAATAAAATTAGAAGATAAAATAAAAGAGTTTACATTTGGAAGGAATGAACAAACAAAAGAATTAATCTATAACATAAATAAGTATACTTTTATAGCTGCAGAACAAGGAAGATTCAGACAACTTTCCAATGGGAGGAGTTACCTCTATACTCCCCTTCCGTCAAAACCTAGTTTTCTTAAAATAAATTTTTCTCTTTTTGGATTTAGATGGGATAGAAAAGAAACGATGATTACAGATCCTACAGCAATCACTGTTGGAGATAAAATTATATATAAAGGTGATGACAAAGAATTCATTATAGAAATAGTAAGAATTTACTGATCTTCTTCAAGAGATGTAGTAATACTATGTAATCTTCTTTCTTTTGGTACCATGTTTCTTAGAAGATCATTTTTTAACATTCCACAGCCAAGAATATCTTTTTCATGCTGAAGAACAACAAATCCACTTTTTCCTTCAAAAGGAATATCATCACCCTTCATCCACAACTCTGCTTGTGCTTTATTCACAGGAATGATATTTTTTCGTATATCTAAAAGTTGTGCTCCTTCTATACTTAAACGCAAACCTTCTCTTTCTTTTTTTGCAAAATACATCCCAGAATTATTAATACGCATTCCTTGAGGATTAATGTGAGCAAAATCTTTACTAAGAACAAATATTTTATCCTGAGAATTCTCAAAAAATAACACATCTGGTTCTTCTGTAACTCCAAATTGTTCTTTCAATGTATGAAATAGTTCTTTTTTTTCCTTGCTATTATAGAATCCTACACGTTGCATAACATAGGAAAGGAGGAATATCTTTATAAATTCTTGCTTCTCCCTTAATTCTATGGATAAAGATATCGAAAAATATGCTTTGCATAATGCTCTTAAATTTCAAGGAAAAGCAAATCCTGGGGCCGTTCTAGGCCAATTATTTGCTGAGAATCCTGCATTAAAAGAACAGGCAAAAGAACTTTCAAAGAAAATCCAAGAGATTGTCAAGCAAGTGAATAATCTTTCTCCTGAAGAACAAAGAAAAAAATTAGAGAAGCTAGCTCCAGAACTTCTAGAAGAAAAAAAAGAAAAGAAAAAAAAAGAGCTTCCAGAACTTAAAAATGTCCATGGCACTGTTATAACAAGAATGCCTCCTGAACCAAGTAAATATCTTCATCTTGGGCATGCAATGTCTTTTCTCATTAATTACATGTATGCAAAAAAATACAACGGAAAATGTATCCTCCGTTTAGATGATACCAATCCAGAAAAAGCAAAAAAAGAATATTATGATTCTTTACATGAAGATTTTTTGTGGTTGCGCATTGCTCCAGACAAAACAGTGATTGCTTCACAAGAAATGGAAACTTTTTACAAATATGCAGAAATTTTAATTAAAAAAGAGCATGCATATGCCTGTTATTGTGATAAAGAAAAAGTGAGTGAATATAGAACTCATGCAAAGATTTGTGAACATCGAACACAAAATTCTGAGAAGAATATGCACATTTGGAAAGAGATGCTTGCAAAGAAATACAAAGCTGGAGAAGTAACTTTACGTTTGGTTGGAGAAATTGACAGTACAAATGCAGTAATGCGTGATCCTGTTCTTTTCAGAATTGTTAAAGCTCCTCATACATTGACCAAAGATAAATATTCAGTATGGCCTACTTATGACTTTGAAACTGTTGTTGGTGAAGAAATTACAGGTGTGACACATATTCTTCGAAGTAATGAATTTGGAGAAATGCGTATTGAACTCCAGGATTATATTAAAACTCTTTTAGGCTTCAAAAAACAAGAAGTTTTGCAATATGGAAGAATTACAGTTCGTGGTTTTGAAACTCAAGGTCGTGTAATTCGAGAGAAAATTGAAAAAGGCGAAGTAGAAGGTTGGGACGATCCAAGATTAATGACATTGAAAGCTCTTCGAAGGCGAGGTATTGTTCCAGAAACTTTTTATGAATTAGTCTTAGAAGTTGGTCTTTCTCCTACAGCAACAAATCTTGATTGGAGTGTTATTGCTTCTATTAACAGAAAAATTATTGATTCAACAACTAAAAGATATTTTTTCGTGAAAGATCCTAAAAAAATAAAAATAGAGAACGATTTGAAACAAGCAAAAGCCCCATTACACCCAGAACATAAGGAAATGGGTTTCAAAACTTTGCATTTCAATGATGAGTTTTATGTGCAAGACACTATTGAGAAAGGAAAAGTGTATAGGTTTATGCATCTCTTTAATTTTAAAGATAACAAGTTTCTTTCAGAAGAATATGATCCAGAATTGAAAGCTAAAATTATCCATTGTGTTCCTGTCAAAGACGCTCTTGATGTCCACGTGCTCATGAGCGATGGTTCTATAATAAAAGGAAAAGCAGAATATGCATTAAAAGATCTCAAAGAAGGTGAAGTTATTCAATTTGAAAGATCTTTCTTTTGTCGTTTAGATGATAAAGATAAAATGTTATTTGTGTATACACACGATTAATTTAACTACCCCCTATGAATGAATTACTCTTATAAAGAAGCATAAAATTGAATTAATTATGGAAATTCTTAGATTAGATGATGTATATAAAATTTATAGTTTAGGAGAAGAAAAAGTTACTGCAATAAATGGCATTTCTTTATCGATAAAGAAAGGAGACTTTGTTGCTCTCATTGGCCCTTCAGGTTCAGGAAAAAGTACTGCAATGAACT
>CAYHUV010000008.1:0-17780 GCA_964359695.1 Candidatus Woesearchaeota archaeon | reverse complement strand
AGATTTCTTGAATCGCTGCAACTTGTAACATTTCCCGTGGATAACCACAAGCAGGAATGTAAGAAAACCCTCTTGTAGATTCTTTTGTAACAAATAAGGAGCATCCATTGAACATTACAGAGTTGTCCATATTAATTCCTTTAAATGCTGCAACTTTTGAGCCAATCTTTGTACCTTCACTTCCATAAATTCGATGTGCTCCAGGAACAAGATAGACATCCCTTTTATCTGTATCATCTCGTGGATCTTTTACTCGTGCATCAGGAACACCCAATCTTTTCGCAATAGCTTGCATCAATAGGTCTAATTTATGTTGCCCATCAGAAATATTTTTTATTCCCGCTCGTGCACAGTGAACAATAGGATGGATTACAAGTTGTCCTGGACCTAAATATGCTGGTCCTCCTGGTCTTGGGGAGATAGAGAATGCAAAGCCTCTCTTTGCAAGGTATGCTTCTACATCTTTAGGATTTTCATATGGCTTGAGAGCATTTAATTGAGGATCTAGAAAAGCATTATTCTCTTCTTTTCTTCCAAAATTAATCCTCGGACTATGTTCCATACAAAGAAGAATATCCTTGTATTCGGGATGTTCTTTTTTCATTTGTGCAAGTTCTTGTTCTAGAGCAAAGATGGTGTCATAATCTACAACACCAAGATGAAAGAACAATGCATCACAGTTATCCTCTTTTGTTTCTTCAAACACTTCTTTCCAGTAGCCTGATGAATACATTCTTTCTTCCAAATTCATTTCACCCCACCTGCTAGTGTGTATTTGAAAATGTCTTCTCTTGGCGCTCGTGGAATTGCTTCATATGATTTTGCAGCTTTATCAATCATTATCTCTATTTCATTTTTGAGTTGTTCTTCTTTTTTCGTATTCCATATCTTCTTTTTTTCCATATATAGTTTTACTCTTTGAAGAGGATCTTTTTGTTGCCATTCCTTCACTTCTTTTTCTGAACGATATTTTGTTGAATCATCTGAGGTTGTATGATCAGAGATTCTATAAGTATGTGCTTCGATAAATGTGGGTTTGCCTTTCAAGGCATCTATGATGGCATCTTGTGTTGCTTTATAGACTGCAAAAATATCATTGCCATCAACTTGAATACCCTTAATACCAGCTGCGATAGCTTTTTGTGCAAGCGTTTTTGCAGCAGTTTGTTTTTCTACAGGAATAGAAATTGCATATTGATTATTTTGACAAAGGAAAATTACTGGTGCTTGAAAAACTCCAGCAAAATTTAGTGCTTCATTTAGATCTCCAGTTGATGTCGCACCATCTCCGAAGTCTGTTAATACAACTGCATTTTGTTTTTTTAATTTTAATCCCCAAGCAAAACCAGTTGCATGCAATGGTTGTTCACCAACTGTAATACAGAGAGGAAATACATTGACATTCTCAGGAGGCTTTGCACCTCGTTCATCCCCACCCCAAAAAGAATAAAGTTTATCCATAGGAATACCTCTCAATATCATTCCACCAGAATATCTAAAAGAAGGAAATATCCAATCTTGTTTTCTAAGCGCATATGCAGAGCCAATTATTGTTGCTTCCTGCCCAAGCATAGATGCATAGGTTCCTAAGCGCCCAGTTCTTTGTAAGGCTACTGCTTTTGCATCAAATTCTCTTGTTATGTACATCCAGCGATACATCTCAATAATTTGTTTCTCTGACATTTTTGGAAGAAGCTTTTTATCTGCTTCTCCTTTCTCATTTAGGATTTCTATTCTTTGAATTTCAAATTTTTGAAGTGTTCGAATCATCCTTGAGCCCACTTTTTTAACATTGCATAGTCTACTGCACCACAAATTGCTTTCTTCGTTTTTTCATTATAGAAGAAAGGAACACCACCGCAGTTTACAGTATCACATTTTTCTAATAACGCCGCGTTCTTTGCATTGTGCCATGTTTCTAGTTTTTCTACTTTTATTTTAAGTTCTTTTTCGAGTTTGTCCACTAAAGGGTCCATATCATGACAATGTGTGCACTCTGTTCCGAAAAAAAATAATAGTCTTCCAGCCATAGGGTCACCTCTTTTTTAGTTGTATAGGGAGTGAAGGTTTATAAGTTTAACTCAGAAAAATAACATTGGGAAAATCTTTAAAGTCTGGATCTCCAGTAATAATTCTTGCATGCTCTTTTTCTGCAGTTGCTGCAACTATTGCATCAGCCATTCCCATTTTTTTCTCGTGTTTTATTTTTGCTGCGTTTAGAGCTAGGTCGGTGTCTAAAGGGATTATTAAAGCTATTTTCATGATATTTTGAATAAAACTATTTGCTTTTTCTGGCCGAGTCATGAGAAGAAATTTATACACTTCTGCAATGTTCATAATGCTTGTAAGAATAACTTCCTCATCTGCAAAATATTTTTTTACTTTCTCACACATCTCTGTTGCTTTGCAATATTCTATCCAAGCCCAACTATCAATCAAAACGGTTATGTTTTTCCCTCACAAATTTTTCTTTGACATCTTTTAAAGAACCAAAAAGAGACTTTATTGCTTGTTCTCTTTCTCCCTTTATGAGCTTTAGAATAGTTTCATCAAAAGTCTCTGCTTTGAGTTCTTCTTTTACTTTTTTGAGCATTTCTAAGGTTCTGGGTTTTACTGCTATAGTAGGGTTCATATATTGATATAAGTTATATTCTATATCTTAAGGGTTTTGTTTGCATATATCTTTTGTGTTGAGGGCCTTCATAAAGTCTTCTGCCTGTTTTCCGAAGGATTTTCGGGGTTAGTTGTCTTTTATTAGGGGTTACAAATAGGAAGATTTAAATAGGTATAAGGGCTTAAAAATAGAAATTTAGAAGCTCAAAAATGAAAGAAATGATTAAATTAAGATTAATAGGATTATTAGGTCTTGGCGGAATTATCATTCCCGGATTATTTTATTATAATGAATATCTTCAAACTAGAAACAAAGAAGAAACTATTTCTTTTCAAGAAGGAAATTTTGATTATAGAATAGATTTTAGATGTTATGGATGGGGAACTCTTGGATGGGAAAAGTTTTTTCCTTGTAAAAGATTAGAAAACATTACTCAAGTAGTTATAAGTCCACAACTGGAAGGATTTTATCCTAAAGAAGAAGTTTCTTCAGATTTACGCGCTAGAATGGATTGTATGGGACATGGTTGTTTTTCTTCTGACCCAGAAATTGAAGACCTGGTTTGGAGATTATATACAAAATGAAAATAGGTATTATCTCAGATGTACATAGAAACCCTGAAAGAGTTAGCTATGGTGTTAGAAAACTTAAAGATCTTGGAGTAGAAAGACTCGTGCTGAATGGAGATATAGGTGAAGCTGGAAATGTACAAGAAAGCCAAGAGTATACTGCACGAATCTTAGAACCTGTTATTAGAAGTGGACTTGAGACGTATATACAGCCAGGAAGCCATGAAACTCTTTCTGGTTTTGGAGTTGTTGTTGATACACTTTCTCAAAAACATAATTCTCTTGTGAATATGCTTCATACTCCTTTTGTAGATTTTGCTGGGTACAGACTTGCTTTTCTTCCAGGATCAGATGTTCATAGTGGTGGAGAATATCATCTACAAGCAGAGCTTCCTTCTGGACAGTATGCAGTTCTAAAAGAAGGACTTGTTCCTTTAGAGAGTCCTGCAGCACTAGAAAGTTTTGCAAGAGAAAAAAGATTAAAGGGAGTACTACATAATACAAAGATGTATGATCTTGCTGCTTTTGTAGAAAATCCACAAAAAACAATTGTTGTATGTCATATCCCTGCATGTTTTCCTATAGGTCCTAAAGGAGTAGATTTTGCGTATTTTGCAACAAATGCTGATGGGGAATTAATTCCAGGAATGGCTTTAGAACAGGGAATACGAAGACAAATCAAAGAAAAGAATGGAAGAGATATTTCTGCTCAAGATCTAGAAAGAATTGCTGAAACATATGGATTCATTTTTCATAAAAGGAATGTAGGAAATAAAAACTTAAGAAAACTTTTTGATGAGCTTGGAATAAAATATGCAATTAATGGGCATATTCATGAGTCTGGACATCATGCACATAATAAAAAAGGAAATGCTGTTCCTGAGTACACTCCCCATCAAGAACTATTTTGGAACTCAGGATGTTTAGATCAAGAACAAATGGGAATTCTTTTTCTAGGGGATTCGGGTGTTGCGTATCAGAATGTGAAGCTTTAATTTTTCTTCTTCTTTAAAATAAAAACTAACACACCTAAAATAATTAAGGCTATGAGTATTCCCAGAACATAGAAGATTGTATTCCCACCGCTTGCTTCCTCTACAGTTACATAGAATACAACAGCAATCGGATCAAATTTTTCATTTTCATAATCTTTAGAAGGAGAAACAGTAAGTGTGACTAAATACTGTCCTTTCTCAGGAAATTTGTAAGTCATAGAAAATTGATTGCCATGCGAATGAAGTTCATAGTCATCTACAAGAAGTTCTCCATCTTTTGTAATATCCATGAAACCATCAATATGTGTAACTGATTTTCCATCTACGTCATTCACTTCAAAAGCAATAATAGCCGATCTTTCAGCAGTTGGCTCACTAGGAAGAAATTCTATTTCTACAGTCTTTCCATCAATAGTCTCTTCATGTGATTCTTCTGCATGTCCTACAACAAGAGGAATACTTAAAAGAAAAAAGAAAAAAAGAATTATTTTCATGTGCTCTCCTCATAGACAATTTCTATTTCATCTTCATTTTTCAAAACAAGATTTCGAAACATTGTGCTTTCTATGCCATTGACATACATCCTTAAAGTATGTGTTTCATCTACACAATTTTCCATGATACATTGTTCTGTAAATGTTTGTCCCCATACATCAAAAAATTCTCCTAATGTAAAGTCTCTTGGACAAGTACCTTCCACATGGATCTTTCCTGAACTATCATGAGTATGAATCGGACGCATCACACCATTTAACAAGCCTATGTTTGCTGGAATGAGTATTTGTTCTCCATTCACTGTTATAGTCAGTATTTGATGAATGTGCATAGTTAAACTTTCATGCCCACCTATGTTCATTTCTGTAACTGCTGCTGTTGCACAATCTTGTGAATTTCCTGCTGCTGTCCAGAGAAGCCACCCTCCCCCAACAAAAGCTACAATAGCAATAATCCATAACCATGTTTTTGTTTTCATTTTCTTTTCTCCTTTTTTATAAGAACATACACAGCCCAAAAGACCAGTACAAAAATTACAGCCATGAATACTAAATATATAAGATTCCAGAAACTCCAAAAGGAATATCCCCAAGGGCCTGAGCTATACATCATCCCCATCATACCATAACCCACTGCACCTGAACCCATCATACCAGTTGTGCTTGAATATTCTCCGCAATACATTCTTTCTGCAAGAGTTATATGAAATTGTTTATGTTCTTCTGTACCCTCTTCTAGCCCCATCATTTCATGCATTGCATCGTGTAATGAGTCAGGATGCATCAATTCCATATAATATTCTCCAATAGCCACGAATTGTTCTTCTGAAAGTGCATCACAAGAAATTTTACTTTCCACAAGTTCTCTTCCTTCTTCAACTTCTTCTTCATGTGCTGCTACAGCTAAAGAAAAAAGTAGTATGATGACTAGTGTTACGAAGATTCTTCTTTTCATTTCTTTTTCTCCTCAGTCATTTTTCCCCACATCAGAAAAAAGATTCCAAAGACTACAGCAGCAATAGCATCAAAAAAATAAAATTCAGGAGCAATTCCAAAAATATTCTGCCCTAGCATCAAAGCAATCCATCCTATAATAAAGGTTGTAAACCCGCATATCACAGACACCCATGTACATATTTTCCACAGCATTTTCATTTTTTTTCTCCTCCTTTTGGTCTAAAATTTTGTTTTTCTTCTTTCAATTCTTTTTTATTGGATCTTCTATAAAGAGCAATTGCAAATACAGCTACACCAATAAGAACTCCGATGAGTATGAGTTTAGGAACAATGCTACTGAAAAAACTATTTGTTACACTTTGTATTGGTGCTGCAACAAGTGCACCTGTTGATATTCCACATGCTCCTACCATTTTAGTCTCCTTTTATTGCTTCAAAGAGTCGTAAAACATCTCCAAAGGCAAGTGATTGGTCTTCTTTAACTACTAGTCCTGCTTTATGAATATTTTCTTTTGTATCTCTGTTGATATTAAAACCAAATAAGAATCTTGTAAAAGGGTTATGTATATCTTGCCACAATGCAACTATCTTATTTTTACTGCGTACATGCTCCAGCATAATTATTTTTCCTTCTTTTTTTAGCACTCGTCTCATTTCTTTCAATGCTTTCACTGGATCTGGAATAGAACAGAGTACAAAAGTTGTAATAATATAATCAAAGCTGTTGTCTTTGAATTGTAATTCTTGTGCGTCCATTTCTAGAAGTTTTGCTTTTGGGAATCTTTTATTTGCTTTTGCAAGCATTTTTTCACTAAAGTCAATTCCTGTATATTCTATCTTATTAAAATTATAGTAAGGAAGGTTTTTCCCAGTGCCAACACCTATCTCTAAAACTTTTCCTTGAACTTCAGAGAGTATTCTTTTTCTATAGTTCTTGAAAGAAAATATTTCACAAGGACATTCCACACAATCATAGATATACGAATAGCGATCATATCTCTTTTTAATTTTTTGTGTTTCCTTGTTCATAGTTTCTTTCCTTTTAATAAAAGGGAATTTGTTACTACAGATACTGAACTTAGAGCCATTGCTCCCCCTGCAATAATAGGAGAAAGCAACCATCCTGTAAAAGGAAATAATACTCCAGCTGCAACAGGAATACCTAGGACATTGTAAAATAAAGCCCAGAACATATTCTGTTTTATTTTTGACATAGTAAATTTGGAAAGTTTGATAGCTCGTGGCACATCTAAGAGATCATTTCTCATTAGAACAATAGAGCCAGACTCCATCGCAACATCTGTTCCTGAGCCCATTGCAATTCCAATATTTGCTTGTGCGAGTGCTGGTGCATCATTAATACCATCTCCAACCATTGCAACTTTTCCTTTAAGTTGCAGTTTCTTTACATAGTTCGCTTTATCTTCTGGAAGAACTTCTGCAAAAATGTGTTGTATCCCTGCTTGTTTCGCAATTGCTTTTGCAGTCCGTTCGTTATCACCTGTAATCATATAGACTTCCAGTCCGAGATCATGCAGTTGTTTTACTGCATCTGGTGAAGATTCCTTGATTGTATCAGCAACTGCAATCATACCCAAAAGACTTTTTCCTGAAGCAAGAAGCATGACTGTTTTTCCTTCTTCTTCTAGACGATGGATTTGTGAGATATATTTCCCCAAAGAAATTCCTTCTTTTATCATAAGCTTTTGATTTCCAAAGGAATATTTTTTTGTTCCTAAGCCTGCAGTTATTCCATATCCTGGAATTGCTTTAAAATTGATTACTTTGCCAAGGGATATTTTTTTATTTTCTGCAGCTTTAACTATTGCTTCTGCCAAGGAATGTTCAGATGGTTTCTCTAAAGATGCTGCAATCTTAAGAATATCTTCTTCCGTATTTTTTTCACAGGCAATAATATCTGTTAGTTCTGGTGTTCCTTTTGTTATTGTTCCAGTTTTGTCAAAGATAATGTATTTGAGTTCGTGTGCTGTTTCTAAAGCTTCCCCACCTTTGATGAGAATTCCTTGTTGTGCACCTTTTCCAGTACCAACCATAATTGCTGTAGGTGTTGCTAAGCCTAATGCACAAGGACAGGCTATTACCAGAACTGCGACTGCTGCGATCAATGCAAAAGAAAATGCTGAGCCGAGAATAGAAAACCATGTAACAAAGGTAAAAAAAGAAATTAAAATGACTATAGGAACAAAATATGCAGATATCATATCTGCAAATCGTTCAATTGGTGCACGAGAAGCTTGTGCATCCTCAATCAGTTTTACTATTCTTGCAAGAGTTGTGTTTGCTCCAATTTTTGTAGCCTTGAATTTGAATGAACCATGTTTGTTGATTGTTGCACCAATCACAGAATCCCCTTTTTTCTTTTCTATTGGCATACTTTCCCCAGTGACCATACTTTCATCAACAGATGAGTTGCCTTCCATGAGAATGCCATCTACAGGAATTTTCTCTCCTGGTCTTACTACAATAATATCTCCAACTTGGACTTCATCAATAGTAATTTTTACTTCTTTTCCATTTCTAATTATGGTTGCCATTTTTGGGCTTAGACCAATTAGTTTTTTAATAGCTTCAGAAGTTTTTCCTTTAGCATTTGCCTCTAAGTATTTACCTAAAACTACTAAAGTGATAAGAATTGCAGAGATTTCAAAATATTGACCCATTAAAGGAAAAAATAGGACTGCGAAAACAGAGTAAACATAGGCTGCTGTTGTTCCTAAAGCAATCAATGTATCCATATTTGCTGATTTGTTTCGTAAAGCATGATATGTTCCCTTATAGAACTGCCAGCCAACGTAGAATTGAACTGGTGTTGAGAGAATCCACACAACGTAATGATGGAGCATCATATCCATAATTTCTATGTTAAACCACTCAAAAGCCATTAAGATAAAAATAGGAATTGAAAAAAGAAGACTAATAAGAAACATTTTTTTGTAATATTCTTTTTCTATTGTAATGAGTTTTGCTTGTGCTTCTGCGACATTTGTTCCTTCTTTCAATAATTCCGCACCATAACCTTTGCTTTTTACCGCTTCTTGTAGTTGTTCTATACCTGTTTGCTTTTCATCATATTCTATAGAGGCAGAAGCAGTAGAATAATTCACAGAAGCTTCTATTACACCATCTATTTTTTTTAATGCCTTTGTAATGATTGTTGCACAAGATGCACAATGCATTCCTGAAATTTGTAGATTTGTTTTTTTCATTTTATTCCTCAACTGTTAGTTTTGTATATCCCATACCCATAGAACATGTAATAGTAATACTACCTGTTTCTGTTGGGGTAAATTCTATAATATTATCACCACTTCTAATAAATTTGCTTACACCATAAGAAGGAATTTGTACATATCTATAGCAGCCTCTAAGTGAAGAAGCATCTGCAGTAATGCGTACTGGTTGATTTACTTTTACTATGTTTGGTGTGATAATATAATTAGAAGAAGATCCTATTTTTCCATAGGTCAAAGAGAGTTCTTGATAGCCATCTTCTGAAATTGTTGCAAATGCAGATGCACTCGCAGATATTTCTGGAGTGTCTTCTTCTCCATTATAATAGAGCCAAATTACTCCCATAATTATAATAAAAAATATAATATATGTTCTAGTTTTCATTTTCTATCCACCCACCAAAGGTGATTTTATTCCAAATAACATTATTGTAATTAAAATACTTGTAATAGCAATACAAAAAAAAGTCAGTTTGGAAAAAGGAATTGGGGCTTTTATTACTTCTTTATTCTCTACCATCTCTTCAAAAATCATATATGAAAAACCTATTACAATAAGAAGATTCATAAATATAAATAATGGCATGAACCATAATAAATGATCCGCGAACAACATCAATGTTGTCATTGGCCCCATGATCCCTCCCATAAGACCAGCCATGAGACCTTGCATTATCCCCATAATACCACAACACTTTCCAGTTAATACCCCCGCTGTTGTTCCTAAAATAACACCAACAAGAGATCCAATGAACAAACCATTTGTTGCACCAAAAACCGCACCAAGCATCATTCCTGTCTGCATACCCATAGTCATTCCAACCATCATACCCAGCATACATGTTACTCTTGTTTTATATGCCATAAAATGCCAAAGAGCTGTACCTAAACTTGCTACACTAATATTCAAATAGAAAAGCCACCAAGTGTACTTTTCTAGGAAGTAAGGGATATTCTTAAAATAGAAAAAATAAATAATTCCTTCAATAATACTTAAAATAAAAAAAATGGCGAGAGAATATTTAATGAGTCTATATTCTAATTCATATTTCGTTTTTTTCCCTAGAAATTCACGCCATTTTCTTTCATGAATATTTTTCTTATCAAAAGGATGAAGACCGGCTCTATAGCCTGCATCTTTTATTGTTTGTATTAATTTATCTGTTGAAACCTTATTTTCATCAAAATAGATTTCTACTGATTCATTTGAAAAGCTTGTATTTTGTATACCCTCTATTTTATCAAATCTTTTTTTTAATAATACACTACAAGAATCACATTCCATATCTGGGACATAGATTTTTACTTTCATTTTATTTTGTAACCTTTTTTTCAATAATTTGTCTTACTTTTGCTTTTGAAATTTTCTTTTTTTTGGAGACTTATTTTTACAATAGTTCATCTTCCATCCTCTTTATGTTTTTTATGATTATTGTGAGCAGAATGACCTTGCATCATCCATATATGTGCAATTATCATAGCAGCTATAGCAATTCCTGCGACCAGATCTTGAGATAGACCAATAATAGGAAGCACTAATATAAGCAAAAACGCTCCTACGCATGCAAAAACCATTACCCACAGATGATTTGAATTACTATGGCCCATTATATGTTCTCCTCATCTTTATTAATTGAAAAATATATTTCATAGCACCTATTAAGGCAAAAATATTTTGTACCAACTTCTCTAACTAACGAAATCATCTTGTCACGTTCTATTACCATACCACATAATGCACAGGATGTTGATTTTGATGCATCACTGATTACTTCTTGTTTGCAAATCGGACAGTTTTTGTGATTATTCATTTTCTTTCTTGTTCAAATCTAATTTTTGTGAGACTGTATTTTTATCTTTTAACTGCAACTCTTACCTTTTTTATAATATGAAATATCTACAATATCTTTATAGATTTTCACTTTCATTTGACTTTGTAGCCTTCTTTTTCAATAATTTGTCTTACTTTTGCTTCTGAAAGTTTTTTTTCATCAATTGTTGCTTGCACTATTCCTTTACTTGCAGAAACAGTTATGTCTTTTGCACCTACTTCCTCAAGTTCATCTTTAAGAAGAACTTCACAGCTTTTACAGTGCATGCCTTCCACTTTGAGATTGATTTTTTTCATGGATTGAGAAAAGTAGAAAGAGTATATAAATTGTTTCTTGAAAGAAGAGCATATGAATACTGTCTAGAGTAAAGAATTCTCGTTCGGAATCGTTTATATCCATAAAATGGTTGAATTCTATATTGTTCAATAATTCGATCTAAACAATTCTTTTTTCTTCACTTATTTGTCCAAATATAATAAGAAGATTGCAAATATCCCCTTTACAGTTACATCATAAAAGTAATATTTTGTTGAGACTAGAATTATTGTTAATTTTAATAGTGCAAACAATCCAATATCCAAGCCAGTATTCTTTTACCTCTCCATTTTATTAACTGATGATATTTTAAGAGATAATTCCATTAATAAAATTTTATTAGAATTTTCTTACTAAGAAGACTTGGTTTGTTTTTCCATATTCTTTTTTACTAATCACTCCACGTTCTTCTAATGATTTTAAGAGTAAAGAAAGAGAAGTTTTTGCTATGCCTGTTCTATACCGTAACGTAGACTGTTGAATACCTTCTTGTTCTCTAACAGCTTTCAAAACTTTTTGTTCTTCTTCTGAGAAGCCAGCAAGATAGGCTTGAAATTCATCCTTTTCTTTTGCTTCCTTTAATGCAAAAACGACTTCCTTGTGTTGTTTCAGAAGTATTCTTTGAGATTTATCAAAAAAGAGTAAGTATACTCCTGAGAAGGCTACTACAAGCGCTAAAATCCCCTCAATAAAATATTTAATGAATTGTTGATCATGTACACAAACACCATCAACATAACAAACGCCATTTTGTTCTTCTATAATCTTATCTAAGTAGAGATCTTCTTGTTGTTTTGTAACAAAAAGAAAAATTCCCATTAAAATTGCAATTATAACTAATATTACACCAACATATTTATTATTCATAAAATAATAAAAAAGAAAAGGCCTTTTTAAGGGTTATGTTTTACTCTTTATTTCTAATTTTGAATAAATCATGTAACCAACAATAGCCGATAAAGCTTTCTATAAGAGCTATCCATGCAACAAGCATTACAATCCAATTTATCCACTCAGTATTAAATCGTAGCGCCCATGGACCTAGCCACCAAAAAGCAAGTGCAAAACGTAGCACTCGATCAATTTTTCCAAGATTTTGTTTCATTTTTTCACCTCCTTTTATCGTTTAGATTTTTTGTCTATAGTTTTGTATATACCTGAAATGATGAAAACCAATGCCAAAATGCTTACAGCAAAACCACTTCCATAATCCATCATACTATAACTCCCACTCATCATCCCTAGCATACCATTAAATCCTATGCCACCAGAAAATAAGAAGGCAAGAATCCCACCCCATATTTGTATCCAACCCATTAATTTACGATTCATACTTTCACACCTCTGCATCATAATAGTTATATCCTATAATGACTATCCTAATAATTTATAAAGTTTTCTTAAATTGTAATTGTTTTTTTCTGTTTACTCCAGAAAGTCTTGCAGATACATGAAAAGAAGCACGTGTGCTTCATCTACTGTCCCTATATGGAAGAAGTAAATCTTACTCTTGAAATAGAAAAATCAGATCAGCGAATGGTTTTGATTTTTTATTACTAAGAGTAATTTCATAAAATAAATGGAATAAGAGCTTTTACTTTTTTCTTATACAATTTATACTCCTCTCCAAATGCTTTTTCTAATGTTTGCTCTTCTATTTTTATTCTGTAGTAACCAGCAGGAATGAGAAAAATAACTGTTGCAATAGCTCCAAGCTTAGTTTGAAAAAAAATACACCAGCCAATGACTTCAAGAAGTAAACCTGTATATCCAGGGTGGCGCATATACCTATAGAGTCCATCTTGTTTTACTTTATGATCCTGCATAATTTTTACATTAAAAGTAAATAACTTTCCTAGTTGTATTCGTGCTGTTGTTCGAATCACTGCTCCTAAGAGAAATATTATTGTTCCCCACAAGATAAAATCTCTTTTGGTTTCTAAGAAAAAGAGTTCATACAATGTTGCTCCGATAATTATTGTTAAGGCTATAATCACTAAATGCAGAGAATATTTGTCAAAAGATTCCCCTCCTTTTCTAAATCCAAATAACATTAAAATTTTTTCTTTCATTTAGGCTCCCATACCAAAAGAGATTCTAAGGATATATCCTAAGATAAAACTTAATGTTGCAACACTTAAACAGATTGCTGCCATTTCTAGAAAACGCATTCTAAAACTGATCCTTTGTGTTATAGAAATATAATATGTAAAAACAAAAATGATAATTAATGCACTTGCTACTGTAAAAGACAGACTTAGAAAAGGACTTGAAAAAATAAAAAAAGGAAGTACCAAACTTAAAACTGTAAGGAAGTAGACTATACCTGTGTATATTGCTGCTGTAAAAGGTTTCTTTTTTGTATGCTCTGTTTTTATTGATTGATACTCAGAACTAGCCATAGAAAGTGCTGCAGCAATTCCAGTTACAAGACCTGCAATGGCAATCAATGAAGTATTTTGCAGTGCAAACGTCAGACCAGCTAAGGCTCCTGTTATCTCAATTAAAGCATCGCTTATCCCCAAAACAATCGAACTAACATATTTTTGTCTTTCTTCATTAATAAGTTTCAGAAGGGCTCTTTCATGTTTTCGTTCATTCTGAATAATTGTTTCTATATGAGGAATATAAACTCTTAGTTTTTTGCAATCCATTTGTGCACACTCTTCTTTTTTTTCCATTAAACTAACTACAAAAATAAGACCAAATATTTTGGAAAGAAATACATAGGAATAGACTTTCCACCATGATGGACCAATATCTTTTTTTGTATATTTCCTCCAGAATTTATAATGTTTCTTTTCATCTTCTGCAATATGAAGTAATACTGATCTATTTGCAGTATTTGTTGTACGTGCAGCAAGACCTTTGTATGTTTCGTATTCTGTCAATTCACTTTGCTGTGCTTTCAGAAGCTTTTTTTGTATATCCCCATTATTTTTCACATTTATCTTATGATTATTTTCTTTTTAAAGTTGTTGGAGAAATTACTTAAATTGACCAATTCAAAAATATTAAAGACCACTTTTGGTATACTATATTTATATGCACCAGCTAGATATTTTTCGGATTCTTCTCTTTAGAGTTGTAAAAAAGTCTAAGCAAAGGCTTATATAGTTTTATTTTTTGAATAGGGATATGTTTATACAGTGGAGGTATGCAAAATGACAGAAATGGTTGTAGTACGAAGTAAAATCAAAGAGATTGCAGAGGGTATGAATGTTGCTGGAGACTTTGCAGAGCATTTAAATGAAGAAGTAGTAGCTTTGATCAAAAAAGCTTGTGAACGAGCGAAAGCAAACAAGCGAAGCACAATTCAAGCACGAGATTTATAATTTTTCTTTTTATTCTTTTTCTCTTTACTTGATCTTTTCTAGGATTTTCCATGTGTCCTTATCAAATTTTGAGAAAGCAAACCATTTCTTACCCAAGTCTTTCAAAGAAGCACCAAAATGATACATTTCTGTCTCATCAATAATAAGAAATCTATCGTGAGATCTTTTTAGCTCCTTGATTTCAATTGCAGGATATTGTGATGATATTTTGCTAGATCTAGTGAAAGCAGCGAAGAAATGTATTTTATATAGATACTTACTTTTACATTTTCTTTTCTTTTTACTGCTTGATTCAGAACTTTTGTCTCTACATTGTAAAACTGGGCTAAATCTGTATCTAGCATTATTTGCATCTCTCTGATAATATAAATCTTGTTTTTGATCTCATTTTCAATTGGGCTTAAATCCTTTTTCATTCTAATATTCATTACATTTTTCTCTTTATATGTACTCACTTGTTTTTTCCGTAAAATCTTCGGATTCTTCTCTTTCGAGTTGTAAAAATGATGCGTGGTTATGTGAAGTAAAATAAAAGAAATTACAGAGTATCTCCATGAAGAAAGCATCCCTTCTTTTCAAAATGTATATAAATGTGCGAGATATTCCTTGTGTATGAAATTCCCTCTAAAAAAAGATCTTGTTGCATTAGCACAAAAATATCATTTGAGAGTTTTAATTCTCTTTGGATCTCATGCTCATGGTATTGTTCATAGAGAAAGTGATCTTGATCTTGCTTTTTTTTCATATAAAAGTATTGATGAAGAAAAATTACTCATGGATCTGATGAAACTTTTTCATAGAGCAGATATTGATCTTATTAATTTGTATCATACACATAATCATATTTTACGCTATCAAGTTCTTTCTACTGGGAAGACCTTGTATGAAGCTGAAAAAGGTTTGAAAAATCGTATGGAGTGGCAGAGTTATTTTGATTATATGGATTTTCAAAAATATTATAGGGAAAGGGGGAAGCTCTTGGATCAAAAAATTCAATTGTTAGCTGTATAAATGGATAGGGCTGTTTTTCAAAGTAAGGTAGAGTCTCTTTTGTTGCTTTTAGAAAAGTTAGAAGCCATTCTTTTAGAACATGAACATAATAAGGATCTTCGAGAATATCTTCTTTATGCTGCAGAAAAGAAAGCTGAAGAGATTGTGGAGCTTGCTGTTTCTTTAAATCAAGAACTTCTCAAAACTAAAGGAAAACATAGCCTTAGTTACTATGATAGTTTTGTTGATCTCAAAATGTTTAGATTTTTTACTGAAGAAGAGCTTGTTCATCTTGCAAGTACTGCTGGTTTTCGTAATAGGCTTGCACATGAGTATCTTGAGGTGGATAACACTATTGCTCTTCGAACTATGAGGAAGATGCTTCCTTTGTATAAAACATATCTTTCCAAAGTTACAAAGATTTTGCATTCTTTAGAAAAGAGATCATGAAGATGTTTAAAGAGAACACTTATCAGGGGTAGCAAAGGCTTATACATTCCTTTTTTTTCTGGATGATATGTGTTTATACAGGGGAGGTAGCTAAAATGACAGAAATGTTTGTAGTACGAAGTAGGATCAAGGATTTAAATGAAGAAGTGGTCGCTTTGATCAAAAAAGCTTGTGAACGAGCGAAAGCAAACAAGCGAAGCACGATTCAAGCACGAGATTTATATATGGGAAAGTTTATGTATTAGTTTTTCTTTTAAATAAATATGAGTACAAAATCTAAAGGAAGTCGTGGAGAAAGAGAATTATTTCACTTACTTTGGAAACATGGATATGGGGTAGTGAGAAGTGCAGGCTCTGGAAGTACCTCACAACCAAGTCCAGATCTGCTTGCAAGCAATGGAAAACGAACTTTAGCAATTGAATGCAAATCAATTAGAGGAGAAAAGAAATATTTTTCTGCGGAAGAATTAGAACAATTGCATATCTTTGCTGAAGCTTTTGGTGCAGAAGCGTGGTTAGCAATACGTTTTGATAACAAAGGATGGTTTTTTCTTCTTGCAGAGAAAATTCCTCAGTCGAAAGGAAAAAATTATCTGGTTTCTTATTCTCAACTACAAAAAGAGGGTTTACTATTTGAAGAACTCATAGGGAAGTTTGTACAGGAACGATTGCAGTAAAATATTTTCTGTGTATTCTTCTTTTCCGATTCTTTAGACTCTATAATCTTTATGTACACTACAAAACCCTCTCTTTTCCTTATTTTGCGGGACTTTTGTGCTTCATAGCTATGCTTTACTCTCCCTTTTTGTGGATTACTTAGGGCTAAAACAAAAAGTATATAAATACTATAATCTTTAGAAAGGTTATGGTAATACCTTATTCGATCCTTCGCACTCTTTTCGGGAAGAAAGAAATTGAAGCAATGATGAAAAAACAACAAGGACAAAAGTTGAAACAGATTGAAAAGAATTATCTTTCTCGTTCTGTGCGTCCTAAATTGAGGGTGATTTATCTCCTTGCTCAAACACATTTACTGCAAGATCTAGCTGTACAAAAAAGAACAAGTGAGGCTCAGGTTTCTTTTCAGCTTGCAGCATATGGTTATCCTCTTTTGAATTTTAAAAAGAAAATATTTAAGAAGATGCCTTTGGAAAATCTTGTTGTAGAGATTATTACTTGTTATCCTCGTGCACGTTATATTGAAGCAATTCCTTTTCTTCTTCTCAAAAATCACTTTGATACTTGGCGTTTACTTGAGCTTGCTGTAGAAAAACAATGTAAAAATAAAGTGGGTTATCTTGTGGAAACTGCATACATGTTAGGAAAAAGAGATCGAGAAATGAAAAAACTTTTGGATTATTTGAAAGAGACAAAAATAAAGGAGGAAGAGTTTCTTGTTGAAGGTGATAGGGATTTTTTACAGAAAACTTCTCCAGAAAGAGTGAAACAGTGGCATTTATTAGGAAGGTTCTTTGATACAGATTTTCAAAAACTTGCGGAGCTGTATAGATGATTACAAGAGATGATCTTGTTACTTGGTTAGGAAAAATTGATAGAAAGCTTCAGAAAAATATAACTCTTGTTGCTGTTGGTGGAACGGCAATGACTCTTCTTTCTCTGAAAGCTTCAACGATCAATGTTGATTTTTCTCTTTCCCGAGAGGATAAAATTCTTTTTGAAAAAAATCTTATAAAGGGATGGAAGGTAGATCTTTTTGTGGATGGATATATCTTTTCTGAACAACTTCCTTCTGATTATATCAATAAAGCAAAGCATATTCTTTCTTTGAAACATATAGAGTTGAAAGCATTAGATCCTGTGGATATTGTTATCACGAAAGCTGCACGATTGAATGCAAGGGATGAAGAAGACATACAAGCTCTTATCCCTTATGTGAAGAAAGAAGAACTTGTTGCACGTTTTGAAATGGTTGTTGGAACATATATGGGAAAGGAAGAAGACTATAGATATCATTTTC